>JALSRG010000110.1 GCA_026984915.1 Marinosulfonomonas sp.
GCCGGAAATCCAGTCAGTGGCCGAACGTATATTGGATTATGTTGGGGCATATCTTCCCTAAGGTGGCCATAACGGTAATGTCTAAAAGCATCCGTCATTTTGCAAAAATGACAGCGCCCGACCTCCCCACGGAGGGCGCTTTGCAACGTGGCAACCGGATTTAACGCGGCAGTTACCGCATAACTGTTTCATATGTGTAACCCGTTGCGAAAGGCGCCCTCCAGGTCGGGCGCTGCCATTTTTGCGCAGCGGCGGGGTTTTCTAACCTGCCCCCATTCGCTAAACCCTGCGCCATGACACATTCGTACCCCCCCGTGCGCGGCACCCTGACCGAAAACCGCCTTTTGAGCGATCTGACATGGCTGCGGGTCGGCGGGCCGGCGGATGCATTGTTTCAGCCGGCCGATGTCGAGGATCTGGCGTCTTTGCTGCGGGCCTTGGCCCCCTCCGTCGCGGTGTTCCCGATGGGTGTTGGCAGCAATCTGATTGTGCGTGACGGCGGCATTCGGGCGGTGGTGGTCCGCATGGGGCGCGGCTTTAACCACATTGAAATCGACGGCACCCGCGTGACCGCCGGCGTGGCCGCGCTGGATGCGCATGTGGCGCGCAAGGCAGCGACCGAAGGGTTGGATTTGACATTCCTGCGCACCATTCCCGGCGCGATTGGCGGGGCGGTGCGGATGAATGCGGGGTGTTATGGTTCCTACATTGCGGATGTGTTCGTCAGCGCCAAGGCGGTGACGCGGCGTGGCGACGTGGTGACATTGACGGCGGACGATCTGAATTTCCGCTACCGGCAAACCGACCTGCCCGCGGGCTGGGTTCTGGTCGAGGCCACGTTTGAAGCGCCGCGTGGCGCGCCGGATGCGCTGACCAGCCTCATGGAGGAACAAATCGCCAAACGCGATGCCACCCAGCCAACGCACGAGCGCAGCGCAGGCTCTACTTTCCGCAATCCGGCGGGGTTCAGCTCGACCGGGCGGGATGATGACACGCATGAGTTGAAAGCATGGAAAGTGATAGAAAATGCCGGAATGCGCGGCTTTTCACTGGGAAAAGCGCGGATGAGTGAAAAACATCCGAACTTTCTGATCAACACCGGTGGGGCCAGCGCGCGTGAATTGGAAGAATTGGGCGAATTGGTGCGAAAAAAGGTTTATCAAACCAGTGGAATACAGTTAGAATGGGAAATCATGAGGGTTGGCGAAACGACCCCGGATTGAGGCACTGAGATAATATACAAGAAAAGGGCGTGACAAAGCGCCTGTATTTTGGACACGAGGCGGGTATGTCGAGCAGGACAACCCCGAAAGTGGCGGTATTAATGGGCGGGCCTTCGCGTGAACGTGAAGTGTCATTGTCGTCCGGGCGCGAATGCGCGGCCGCACTGCGGGAAACAGGTTTTGAAGTGGTCGAGGTGGACGCAGGTCCGGACCTTGCCGCATGCCTGTCCGAAATCAATCCCGACGTTGTCTTTAACGCCCTGCATGGCCGCTGGGGCGAAGACGGCTGCGTGCAGGGGCTGCTCGAGTGGCTGCAAATTCCATATACCCATTCCGGCGTGCTGGCCTCGGCCCTGGCGATGGACAAGGCGCGGGCGAAAGCGGCCTATCAATCCGTTGGCTTGCCGGTGGTGGACAGCGTGATTGCAACCACGGCAGAGGTGCAGGCGCGGCATGTGATGGCGCCGCCCTATGTGGTCAAACCGAACAACGAAGGATCAAGCGTTGGCATCTATCTGGTGAACGAGGATGCCAATTCACCCCCTAAACTGTCCGAAGATATGCCCGACACCGTGATGGTCGAGGCCTTTGCCGCCGGCCGGGAACTGACCGTGACCGTGATGGGAGATCGCGCACTGGCGGTGACGGATATCCTGACTGATGGCTGGTATGATTATGACGCGAAATATGTCGAGGGGGGATCAAAACATATCCTGCCCGCAGACCTGCCGCAAGAGATCACCGATGCCTGTCTGGAGTACGCCCTGCGCGCCCATAATGTGCTGGGGTGCCGTGGCGTTTCGCGCACCGATTTTCGTTGGGATGAGGTGCGCGGGCTGGATGGGCTGATCCTGCTGGAAACCAACACACAGCCGGGGATGACCCCGACGTCGCTTGCGCCGGAACAGGCCGCATATTGCGGCTATTCCTTCGCTGGTTTGTGCCGCTGGATGGTGGAGGACGCCTCATGCGACCGCTGAGAGCAAAACGCCCCGCGCGCCGTCTGCGCCGTGATCCGGCCCCGAGCCGTCTGTCCTATCGGCTGCATCGGCTTTGGCTGACCCCGCTCATTCGCCGAATGCTGCGCATTGGTTTGCCGATTCTGCTGGTCGGCGTTTCGGCGGGGTATTATCTGTCGGATGAAACGCGGCGCGAAGCCATTCAGGCCTGGCTGGTCGAGCAACGTCAGGCATTCGAAGCGCGCCCTGAATTCATGGTAAAGCTGATGGCGATTGATGGCGCCTCGACAGAGTTGGCGACAGACATCCGCGAAGTTGTACCGCTCGATTTTCCCCTCAGCTCTTTTGACATGGATCTGGAGGCAATTCAGAAAACCGTTTCCGCCCTGGATGCGGTTGCTTCTGCCACTGTGCGCATCCGCTCTGGCGGCGTTTTGCAGGTTTCGGTTGTGGAACGTATTCCGGCTGTCGTCTGGCGCGGGCGTGAGGATATTGAACTGCTGGATGAAACCGGGCATCGGGTTGCCTCGGTTATTGCCCGGGCGATCCGGCCGGATTTGCCGTTGATAACGGGTGATGGTGCCGAGACCGCAGTCCCCGAAGCCTTGAATATCCTGGCGGCGGCAAAGCCGATCAACAACCGGATTCGCGGGCTTGTCCGGATGGGAGAACGGCGCTGGGATCTGGTTCTGGACCGCAATCAACGTATTCTGCTGCCGGAGGAAAACCCGGTTGCGGCCCTGGAAAGGGTGCTGACGCTGGACAAGACGCAGGACATGCTCTCCAGGGATTTGGTGGTTGTCGATATGCGTAACCAGATGCGTCCAACGCTGCGTCTGGCAAAGACAGCCATGCAGGACCTGCGTGAAATCAGGACAAGGGAAGAGAGGATCGATAATCAATGACTGATCTTTATGCCACGCAACGTGCCATGCGGAACATGCGCAAAGCCGCGATGCAGCGCGGCGTGATCGCCATTCTTGACGTCGGCACCTCAAAAACGGCCTGCCTTGTCTTGCGCTTTGACGGGCCGGAAAAATTTACGGGTGAAGACGGGGTTGGTTCCCTGGCGGGGCAATCGTCATTTCGGGTGATCGGTGCGGCCACGACCCGATCACGCGGCGTGCGGTTTGGTGAAATCGACGCGATGAATGAAACCGAGCGCGCGATCCGGACCGCAGTCCAGGCAGCACAGAAAATGGCTAACCAGAGGGTTGACCACGTGATCGTCGGGTTTTCGGGCGCACGCATACGCTCATATGGGCTGGCCGGTAGCATTGATTTGCAGGACTCTGTGGTCAGAGAACAGGATGTGGCCAGGGTATTGGCCGCCTGTGACGTGCCGGATTACGGCGATGGCCGCGGGGTACTTCATGCGCAACCGGTGAATTTCGCGCTGGACCATCGCTCGGGGCTTTCTGATCCGCGCGGCCAGATCGGCAACCGGTTGTCGGTCGATATGCACCTGCTGACCGTCGAGGATTCGGCCATTCACAATCTTTTGCGTTGTATCAAACGCTGTGATCTGGAGGTCGCCGGGCTGGCCAGTTCTGCATACACCGCCGGCGTGTCGACGCTGGTTGAAGACGAGCAGG
Organism: Marinosulfonomonas sp.; assembly: GCA_026984915.1. GTDB lineage: Bacteria > Pseudomonadota > Alphaproteobacteria > Rhodobacterales > Rhodobacteraceae > WFVA01. Next base: position 3,778 of record JALSRG010000110.1, read on the forward strand.
AACTGGGGGCTGCCTGCATTGACCTCGGGGGCGGCACCACAGGGCTTTCGATCTTCATGAAAAAACACATGATTTATGCCGACAGTGTTCGTCTGGGCGGCGAGCATGTGACGGCGGATATTTCAAAAGGACTGCAGGTCCCGATGGCGGTGGCGGAACGTATCAAGACATTTCACGGCGGGGTGTTCGCGACAGGGGTTGATGACCGCGACATGATCGAAATCGGTGGTGATACCGGCGATTGGGAGCACGACAGGCGCACTGTCAGCCGGGCCGAACTGATCGGCATAATGCGCCCCCGTGTCGAAGAGATCCTGGAGGAAGTGCGGCTGCGGCTGGATGCCGCCGGTTTCGAACATCTGCCCTGTCAGCAGATTGTCCTGACAGGCGGTGGCAGCCAGATTCCGGGGCTTGATGGCCTGGCTTCGCGAATCCTCGGAAATTCGGTGCGACTCGGTCGCCCGTTACGCGTGCAAGGACTGCCTCAGGCGGCCACAGGAGCAGCTTTTTCGGCCGCTGTGGGGTTGAGTCTCTTTGCAGCGCACCCGCAAGACGAGTGGTGGGATTTTGAGATTCCCGCTGAAAGATATCCGGCACGATCCCTGAAAAGGGCGGTAAAATGGTTCAAGGACAACTGGTAAACCGCAATATATGGCCCAACCGGCGAAATCCCGCCGAAACACAACCTGTCTACTACCACATTTTGCGGTCAGATTGTGTTTTTTTGGTGACGTTTGCGCCTTTCGAGGCTAAGATTACGTCGGATTAACTGAAAAACGGCCCATAACGGCCAGCAAAACGGACAGGCGGTACGATCAATGGCATTGCATTTTACGGAAGCAAAAGAACAGCACGACCTTAAACCTCGCATCACGGTATTCGGTGTCGGCGGGGCGGGGGGCAACGCGGTCAATAACATGATCGAGAAGCGACTTGATGGTGTGGAATTTGTGGTTGCCAACACAGACGCACAGGCGCTTCAGCAATGTCAGTCAACCGCCAAGATCCAGATGGGCGTGAAAGTGACCGAAGGGCTGGGCGCGGGCGCACGGCCCAGTGTTGGCTCTGCCGCTGCCGAAGAAAGTATCGAGCAGATCGTTGATCATCTGGCCGGGGCCCACATGTGTTTTATCACCGCGGGCATGGGTGGGGGCACCGGCACCGGCGCGGCACCGATCATTGCACAGGCGGCGCGGGAACTGGGAGTTCTGACCGTAGGGGTCGTGACCAAGCCATTCCAGTTTGAGGGCGCCAAGCGGATGAAGCAGGCCGAGGATGGCGTTGATGCGCTGCAAAAGGTTGTCGATACGCTGATCATTATCCCGAACCAGAACCTGTTCCGTCTGGCCAATGAAAAAACCACGTTCACCGAGGCTTTCTCGATGGCCGATGACGTGTTGTATCAGGGTGTGAAGGGAGTGACTGATCTGATGGTTCGCCCCGGTCTGATCAATCTCGATTTCGCTGATGTTCGCGCCGTGATGGACGAAATGGGCAAGGCGATGATGGGAACCGGCGAGGCAGATGGCGAGGATCGTGCAGTTCAGGCCGCCGAAAAGGCCATTGCCAACCCGCTGCTGGACGAAATCAGCCTGAAAGGCGCCAAGGGTGTGCTGATCAACATCACCGGCGGCTATGACCTGACGCTGTTTGAACTGGACGAGGCTGCAAACCGGATTCGCGAAGAGGTGGATGCGGAAGCCAACATAATTGTCGGCTCGACCCTGGATACCGAAATGGAAGGCCTGATGCGGGTTTCCGTCGTGGCCACAGGGATCGACGCAGTGGAATCCACGCTTGAAACACCCGTTCCGCGCCGGGGTATGGCCGAACCTCTGACACCGCGTACCCATGCCGAGCCGGTTGCTGACCTGGAAATGGGAGTTGCGACAGCCGCCGCTGCCGAAAGAACGAATGCCGAGCCGGGTTCGCTGTTCAGTTCAATGGAGGAAACGCCGGCGGCTGCAACGGCGGCGGCTGACGACTTGCCGCCGCCCGCCTACCAGCCGGCACCCGAGCCGGAAGCACAGACAGCCATTGCAGATGACAACGCCCATGAAGGGTTTGTGGCGCCCAAGGCACCCGCACCCGGGACACCAACACCCGAAGCGATTGCCCGGCTGCGTGCAGCCGTTGGTCGTGCCGCGCCTATTCCCGGCCGTGCAGAATCCGAGCCGGCGGCATCCGAACCGGCGGCAGACAAGCCAAGGTTTGGTGGCATCAATTCGTTGATCAACCGGATGACAGGCCATGCAGCCGAAACTGGCGAGGTGCCACACCGTGAACAACCCCCGGTTCAAGCGACGCATACCCCTCAGGCACCGGCTCCGGAGGTGGAGGCAGAGCTGGATCCCGAACAGGAACGCATCGAAATTCCAGCGTTTTTGCGCCGTCAGGCAAACTGATACACCTCACGTTTTTCAGGAAAGGGGCCAGATTTATTTCTGGCCCTTTTGTTGTTTTTCAGTGGGTTAAAGTAGATTGCTAGAGTTTTAGGCAGGTTCCTGCGCACCCGACCGGGCCATGTTTCAGTTCGTTACAAAGTTTGAATTGTATTCTGGCAATCCTGCACTTACCTCGGGTTTAGCGAAATTGACGCAGATTTTGTGTGTCAATACGTGTTCTGAGCCGTGAGGTAGAGTTTGCAAACAACGATCAAGACTTCTGTCAGGTTTAGCGGCGTCGGCCTTCATTCCGGCGTGCCCGTCCATATGGCAGTGCACCCGGCATCGGCCCATTATGGTATCTGGTTTCGCCGGACAGATCTGGATGAAGATGCGCTGATTCCGGCGCGCTGGCACGCCGTCGAAGATGCAACTCTGTGTACCCGTCTTGTCAACGATGCCGGTGTCGAGGTGAAAACGGTTGAGCATATCATGGCTGCCCTTGCAGGTTGCGGGGTGCATAATGCGCTCATTGAGCTGGATGGCCCCGAGGTTCCGGTGCTGGACGGAAGTTCCGCGCAGTTCGTCGAGGCGATTTTGGCTGCGGGCTTGCAGAAACTGGACGCACCGGTGCGGGCGATTCGCATTCTGGAGCCGGTAGAAGTGAGAAATGGCGAAGCGGTCGCCCGTCTGGAACCTGCTGACAATCTGAGTATTGCCTTTCATATCGAATTCGATGATGCGGCAATCGGGCAGCAGTCGAAAGTGCTGAATATGGCCAATGGGACATTCGTGCGCGAATTGTGCAACAGCCGGACGTTCTGCCGGCAGCGTGATGTAGATGCGATGCATGCCAACGGTCTGGCATTGGGCGGATCACTGGAAAATGCCGTTGTGGTCGAAGGAGATCAGGTTCTCACGCCGGGCGGGTTACGTTACCATGACGAAGCTGTACGCCATAAAATGCTGGATGCTATGGGCGATCTGGCATTGGCCGGCGCACCGATTGTCGGTCGTTATACCGGAAAACGGGCAGGGCATGCGCTGACCAACAAACTGCTCCGCAAACTTTTTGCAACACCTTCGGCCTTTCAAATGGTCGAATGTTCCGACACGATGGCCGGGCGTCTGCCGGGTGTTGGTGTTAACCCTGCCGACCTGCCCGTTCCGGCCTGATACGGCCTCATATTTCAAAAACCCGCGTAAAGGCGTTTTGCACCGGATTTTTCTGTGCTAGGACAACTCTGGAAGAAGCGAAGATTAGGTGGGAGGCCGCTGAATTGGCCTGCCAAGTCCAATAGATAGGGTGAGCGGTAAATGACACGCGGCAGGTCTCGGTCGAAACTGGTCGGCATGTTGGTGGCACTGGTTCTGGTGGCAGCCTGTGCTGGTGGCGGAGGTTCACGTGAGCAACCTCTGGAAAGTTTTTCGGCCGAAGAGATTTACAAGCAAGCCGAATTGAAACTGGCGACGCTACCCCCAAAAAAAGCAAAGAAAGCCGCCGAACTGTTTGCCGAGGTTGAACGCCTCTACCCCTATTCCGAATGGGCCAAGCGCGCCCTGATCATGCAGGCGTTTTCCTACCACAAGGCCAAAGACTATGAAAACAGCCGCGCCGCGGCACAGCGGTTCATCGATTTCTACCCGGCGGATGAGGATGCTGCTTATGCGCAGTATCTTCTGGCGCTCAGCTATTACGATCAGATTGATCTTGTCGGTCGGGACCAGGGCCTGACTTTCCAGGCGCTTCAGGCCTTGCGGACGGTCATCGAACGCTATCCCGACAGTGATTACGCCCGTTCGGCGATTTTGAAATTTGACCTCGCTTTTGATCACCTGGCCGCCAAGGAAATGGAAATTGGCCGGTATTATCTGAAACATCGCAATTTTGCGGCAGCGATTAACCGCTTCCGCGTCGTGGTCGAGCAGTTCCAGACAACCAGCCATACTGCCGAGGCATTGCATCGACTTGTTGAGTCGTATCTGTCCTTGGGGCTGGATGCCGAAGCGCAAACGGCTGCAGCTATTCTGGGCTATAATTTCCGGTCTTCGGAATGGTATCAGGACAGCTATCGTCTGCTGGCTGAGAAGGGCTTGAAACCAACGGCGCGCGGCGACAGTTGGCTTGCAAAGATTTACCGGCAGATGATCAAGGGCGAATGGCTCTGACGAAATCTGGTTAGGAGGACCTGTGCTCCGGGGGCTCGACATCCGCGACATGTTGATTATCGACCGGTTGGAGCTTGGCTTTCAGCCCGGTCTCAACGTGCTTACCGGAGAAACGGGGGCGGGGAAATCGATACTGCTCGATTCTCTCGGGTTTGTTCTGGGATGGCGGGGCCGCGCTGATCTGGTCCGGTCCGGAGCCAGGCAAGGTGAAGTGACCGCCTGGTTCGATCTGCCCGAAGGTCACCGCGCACGCGAGGTGCTGGCCCAGGCCGGACTGCCGGTGAACGACGAATTGATCCTGCGTAGGGTCAATGCGCTTGACGGGCGAAAAACGGCTTGGGTGAATGATCGCCGTGCATCCGGAGAAGTGCTTCGGGCGCTTTCGGAAACACTGGTCGAACTGCATGGCCAACAGGATGACCGGGGGCTTTTGAACCAGCGTCGCCACCGGACATTGCTGGACCAGTTTGCCAGGCTTGATGAACTCTGCGAGGCAGCAAGGTCCGCCTGGCGCGTGCAAAGAAAGGCGAAAAAGGCGCTGGACACCGCAGAACTGGCGCTGGCGGCCATGAAATCCGAAGAAGATTATCTGCGCCATGCGGTGGCCGAACTGGAAGCTTTGGCGCCCGAGCCGGGGGAAGAAGCCGAACTCGACAGCCGCCGGCGTCTCATGAAAGCGGGAGCCCGCATCGGCGAAGATATTGGCAAGGCCCAAGCGGCACTTGGCTTGCAGGGCGCTGAGGGGCTGATTTCGGATGCTGCCCGCTGGCTGGAAGGGGCAACCGCAGATGTTGAAGGGCGGCTGGACAAACCACTGGAGGCGATCTCGCGCACGCTGGTTGAGTTGAGCGAGGCGCAACAGGGGGTGGAGGAATGCCTTCTTGCGCTGGCATTTGATCCGAACGAGCTGGAGCGGGTAGAAGAGCGGCTGTTTGCCATTCGGGCCCTGGCAAGGAAACATGATGTCCTGGCCGATGATCTGGGCGAGTTTGCCAGAGGGCTGCGCAGGAAGCTTGCAACGCTGGATCAGAGTGAAGACCAGATAGAACATCTGGAAAGCCAGTTGCGCAAAGCCCGCGCAAGTTATGATAAGGCTGCAGGTTTGCTAAGCACGGCTCGCAGGAAAGCGGCCCTCCGGCTTGACAAGGCCATGGCTGCGGAATTGGCGCCTTTGAAAATGGAACGCGCCGTTTTCAAAACCGAGATCAGCAAATGCGAGGCTGGCCCGGAAGGGGTGGACGAGGTTTTGTTTACTGTTGCGACGAACCCCGGCGCGCCATCCGGGCCGCTGAACAAGATCGCATCGGGCGGAGAGCTGTCGCGTTTTCTGTTGGCATTGAAAGTTTGTCTGACAGCCGGTGTATCTGGCCTGACACTGATATTTGACGAGATCGACCGCGGGGTCGGCGGTGCAACAGCCGATGCCGTCGGACGCCGTCTGGCAGATCTGGCAAAAGAATCTCAGGTGCTGGTGGTTACCCATTCGCCACAGGTTGCAGCACGCGGGGCACATCACTGGCGGGTCGAAAAATCCGTGACGAACGGGCAGACGCTTTCGCGTGTTGTTCCGTTGGGCGCCCAGGAACGCATAGATGAAATTGCCAGAATGCTCTCTGGCGATACTGTTACGGATGCAGCCCGCGCAGCCGCCCGCGTGTTGCTGCCAGCCAAATAACAACCGGTCAAATAGAAAAGGGGGCGAAAATCGCCCCCCCTTCCCCAAAATATATCTTTGTCTTCCAAATCCGAAGCATCCGCTGTGGTGTGTAACGCTGAATACCGTGCGCTATTGCCACCGTGCAAAATGCCCCGCTATCCGGCTGAGCCGGTGAAATTACTTTCGGAATCCGGAAACACCGAAAGGTGCTCCTGCAGATTCACTCACGGAAACAAGAGTGTGGGGTCTGTGTTTGTTCGTAACGTTTCCTGTTACCCATCATGCGTGATTCTGCCGCAGTCTGTCATACTCCAGATGGGGTAAAACGGTGCCTGCTCAGAGATATTTTTCGACCAGGGGCAGAATTTCGCGCCAATGGCGAAAGAAAATCAACTGCCCGGCGTCCTCGTACAGGCGGAAGTCTATCCAGGGGTAATCCTGCTCAAATTCCCGCAGCGTTTCGGCGGGCACCTGGGGGTCATGCAAACCATTGATATAGTGAACCGGGACCGAATTCTTCATGTTCTGTATGAGTGGCCCCCAGTCAGTCGATTCTTGTGCGATGACCTCATTGGAAAATGCGCGGTGTGCGCTGTGTGTTTCTGACAGGCAGACTTCTGACCCGCATACCATGGCTTCAAACACTTCCGGATTCTCGAAGGTTTTTACGTCAGCCGGGGAATCCCCATAGACGGCATTGACGAACCCGTGTTTCCCGAGACGTTTTGCAAGCAAAAACCCTGCTTTCACCATGAAGGGAAGCAGATGCGGTGTATAGCGGGCGCTGGCCAGAATGAAGCGATGCCATTTGTCCATACGGTCGTATTGTTCGGATCGCGACAGTGGTAATGTTCCGGCGCAGGCAATCACAGCAGAAACCCGGCCAGGATACTGCCGGTGGAGATGGGCCGTGTAAAATACATCCGAACCGAGGCTAAGAACTGGTGCGCGTTCGATCTGCAGATGATCCATCAGCGTGGCGATATCGCGGGCAATGGTGATACCCAGATCGGTTTTTCTCGGCAGGGGGGTTGAATTTCCGTAGCCCGCGCGAATGGGCACAATCACCTTTATCTTGCGCGCTTCGGCTTCGGCCTCCGCACTTGCCGGCCATCGGGTAAGACCATAATCCAGCGGCATGTATATAAGTGGTCGCCCGGTCTGGCATCCCAGACGCAGGTACTCCAATTTTCGTCCATCAGGCAAGGTAAGTTCATAAAAGGGACGGGGCGAGAGGGTTTCAAACCCTTCGGAGAGTGGGCGGGCCTTGGCTGCATGGTTTTCCGTATAGGTCGTGATGTCCATCATCGAAAGTGTGAGGCGCACCAGTTCGGTTTGTGAACGTGTCTCTGTTTTGCCAAGAATAGACCGCATTTGCGCGCGCACTGTTTCAATCGAGCGATGGCGCGATTCGGCAATTTCCTTCAGGCTCAGGCATTCGGTCAAGCCGCGAACCACACCAGCTTCGGCAGCCGTAAGTGAAAAGGCGGATTTGAGGAGGCCGTCAAATCCGTCGGGCCAGGACAGTTCCGAAGTCACGGCAATGACAACCGGTTCCGAGTCTTTCGGGTGTAAACTGCGCAGTTGAAAAATGATCAGGCGATGGTTTTTTGTCATGCGGGCCCGGAAAATACTGGCCATGTCGGAATTGCGCGAAAGCATTTGTTTTATTTTCGTGCAAAAAACATCCAGATCTTCTTTTTCAACCGGCAAGTTGCCAAGGTGATCGCCTTTTGCAATTTTCAGAACCGAGATGCCGGCCTTGTTGACATCCTTCAGGATCAGGTTGCGATCAACCAAAAATGCGGCTGTTTTTTCTATTGTTTTTAATGGGTTGTCGTCCGGAGCTTCGATTTTTTCTTCACTCAGGTGCTCCAGAAACTTTCCGGCGCGTTTGAAATGGCTTGCAAATTCCGGGCTGATGTCATCATTCAATAATTTCCCGTTGGCACCGCGCCGGATCGGGCCGATCAGGCTTTCCCACCTGTCCAAAAGATCCTCATAGCGCATCGGATCAATAGCCACCTCATACAAACGATCGATGACTTCGTCACGCAGTTCTGCCTGTTTGGCTGCTTTATCTGCGGACGGTCCTGATCCGTTGTTGTCTTGTGCCTCGGGCATGGTCAGCGCGCATCCTTTTTCGTCCCTTTTCCACTCAAATATCAGCCAAAACCTTTCTTCCCCTCCACATTTTCCAAGGCAGAAGGATTTGCGCCAGTTGGCAAAAAGAATGGTTGGAAAAGGAAACTCTCTGAAGTGATTAATAAAGTTACACAATATTAGAATGGTTTGAAAGATTGATCCAGAAATGAATTTGGGTCATTTCGTGGCCACTGTCCTGTTGTCCCCTTCATTTTCGACGACCTTGCCAGGGTTGAGTATACCGCCACCGTCCAGCGTGTTCTTGATCGCAGCCATCACGTCCCATGCCAGACCATGTTCAGACCGCATATAGTCCAGTTTTCCCATTCCGACACCATGTTCGCCGGTTACGGTTCCGCCCAATCGCAATGCGCGTTCCGCCATGCGGCCAGCCAGAAGCCGGGCCTGGGCCAGCTCATCCGGTTTCTGGGGGTCGACCAAAAGAATGGCGTGAAAATTACCGTCGCCCACGTGGCCGAGAATTGGGCCAGGAAGTGGGCTGGCGTCAATATCCGCCCGCGTTTCACGCACAGCTTCTGCCAGGCGGGAGATAGGAACACAAACGTCTGTCACCAGAGCGGTAGAGCCTTTGCGCAAGGCAAGGCAAGCATAATATGCTTTGTGCCGCATGTCCCAAAGAGCGTTGCGTTCTTCGGTTTTTGAAGACCACTTGAACCCCGAGCCCCCCATATCTGCAACGATTTCGCCAAAGCGTTCCGCCTGTTCCGCCACACCCGCCGGAGAGCCATGGAACTCAACAAGCAAATGCGGCTGTTCGGGCAATCCGGCAGCGGAATACAGATTGACAGCCCGAACACTGGCCCTGTCGAGAAATTCGATGCGCGCCATGGGAATACCCATCTGGATCGTCGTGATAACCGTGTTCACCGCATCCTCGATTGAATTGAATGCGCAAACCGCCGAAGAGATGGCTTCTGGTTGACCATGCAGGCGCAACGTCAGTTCCGTGATCACGCCCAAAGTCCCTTCGCTGCCGACAAAAAGACTGGTCAGATCATAACCAGCGCTGGATTTTCGCGCCCGGCTGCCTGTGCGGATAATGCGCCCGTCGGCCAAAACCACTTCAAGCGCCATGACGTTTTCGCGCAAGGTGCCATAGCGTACAGCCGTTGTGCCGCTGGCCCGTGTTGCCGCCATGCCCCCGAGGCTGGCATTCGCCCCCGGATCAACAGGAAAGAACAGGCCGGTCGTCCGTAACGCCTGGTTCAGTTCCTCGCGGGTCAGGCCCGGTTGCACCACACAGTCCATGTCTTCGGCATGGACTTCCAACAGTTTGTTCATGCGCCCCATATCCAGAGATATTCCGCCTTTGATGGCCAGGGCATGGCCTTCCAGCGATGTGCCCGTACCCCAGGGGACCACCGGACAGGCATGCCGCGCGCAGATTTGCAGGATCTGCGACACTTCGGCCGTGGTCAGCGGGTAGGCAACCGCATCTGGCGGGGTTGTTGGAAAGTGCGCCTCGCTCGTGGCATGCGCTTCCAGTTCAGCCTTGGAACATTGCAGCCGATCGCCTAGGAGTGAAGAAAGATCTGCAATTGCGTTCTGGATGGTCATTGCTTGGCCTCATGTTTCGAATTTGCAGGCACCCTAGGCCAAGCGGCCAGTCTGGGAAAGCCAAACCAGCATGCCGCAAAGGAAAATGGAGGGCCATTTGGCAGATGTGCGAGACTCACTGATTGGCCAGCAGATCAGCAGAGGGCTGAGCGAGTTGCGCCAGGCCTGGCGGGTGCTGCGGCACGCTGGCCCGAGTCAAATACAGTTCTGGTTCATTGCACTGATGATCGGCATTGCATCCGGGGCGGCAACTGTGCTTTTCCGCGAAGGCATCCTGTTCTTGCAAAGACATCTGTACGGAACGGATGATGTGCACAAGCTGCATTCACTGCTGCAAGTACTGCCCTGGTATTGGGTGGTGGGCATTCCTGTAATGGGCGGGGTTGCCGTCGGGTTGCTGCTCCACTGGTTCACGCCTGACGGGCGGGTGCGCAGTGTGGCGGATGTCATCGAGGGCGCTGCACTTAACAATGGTCGGGTGGAACAGCGCGCTGGCGGCGCTTCGGCTCTGGCGTCATTGATCACGCTGTCCACCGGCGGCTCCAGTGGGCGCGAAGGCCCGGTTGTACATATCGCCGGAATGATCGCCACCTGGGTTTCGAACCGCATTAACGCAAGCCCGATCAATGGGCGGGACTTGTTGGGTTGTGCGGTTGCGGCGGCCGTTTCTGCCAGTTTCAATGCCCCTATTGCCGGCACACTTTTTGCGCTCGAAGTTGTGTTACGCCATTTTGCCGTGCATGCCTTTGCCCCAATCGTCATAGCCTCGGTCGCAGGCGCTGTGGTCAGCCGTGCAACCTTTGGCGACATCACCGAATTCGCACTTCCCGTCGAACGGCTGGTCACTTTTTACGCGGAATTACCGGCCTTTTTACTGCTTGGGTTGTTCAGCGGTATTGTTGCTGTTGTGTTGATGCGCACGATTTTCTGGGCCGACGACATGGGCGACGCCATACAGAAGCGGGTCAATCTGCCGGGCTGGCTGCGCCCGGCGGTTTCGGGTCTTGTTCTGGGCATTATCGCCCTGAAGTATCCGCATATCATCGGGGTCGGCTATGAAACCACGTCTCTGGCCCTGACCGGGCAATTGGAGTTTGGCCAAGCTGTGGTTTTCACGATCGTGAAAATAATCGCGGTTGCCATCACCATGGCAGGCCTTATGGGGGGCGGTATCTTTTCACCCTCACTTATGGTTGGCGCCCTGAGCGGGCTGGCCTTTGGCTATGTCGCCACGGGTATTTTCCCCGATTTGTCAGGTTCGCAAACCATGTATGCGCTGGCGGGAATGGGGGCGGTCGCCGCAGCGGTGCTGGGCGCGCCAATATCAACCACATTGATCGTGTTTGAACTGACCGGCGACTGGCGCACGGGGCTTGCTGTCATGGTTGCGGTCTCCCTGTCCTCTGCGCTGGCCAGCCGGATGGTTGACGGGTCTTTCTTCCTTACCTTGCTGGAACGGCGCAATGTTCATCTGGCCGCAGGCCCGCAAGCCTATCTATTGGCGATGTTTTCCGTTGCACAGATCATGAGGGGCAAAGATGAAGAGGGGGTGCCATCAGAAGAAGAATGCTGGGAGAAGATCGAGGACGGCATTTATGTGGACGGCAATGCAACCTTGGAAGCCGCCATGCCGATATTCGAGAAATCCAATCTTTCCTACATTCCCGTTGTCACACTTGGGGGCGAAGGCGAGGCCCCCGAACTGTGGGGTGTATTGTATCAGGTGGATGCCCTGCGCGCCTATAATCGCGCCCTGGCCGACACGGCATCTGAAGAACACAGCTGATGCAGCAAAGCTGGAAACAGCCTTAAACATAAGGTGTAAATCGGCTGTTTTGGCTCTTTTGTTGAATTGTCTGTACGATTTCCGGTGATCAAACTGTGAACCACAGGCGGCATCCAGCCTTTGGCGCCCCATATATCATGGTTCAGCATATTGTTCTCTGCATCCGACATACATCATAGTCACCCGACATCGGCGAAAGCGGTGCAGCAGATTTACGTTTGGGACCGGTTTGTACGGCTGTTCCACTGGGGGTTGCTGGTTGCTGTCACGCTGGCTGCGCTCAGCGGGTTCTGGCTGGGCGCCACCTGGATCAGGCTGCATGTGGTTGCGGGTCTGCTTGCGGCTTCGTTGGTACTTTTACGCCTGATCTGGGGCCTGACCGGATCACACCACGCCAGATTCAGTTCTTTTGTTCGTGCCCCTCATGAGGTTTTGGCACATCTGCGAGAGTTGCGCGCGGGCGTTGCGCCACGCCATATCGGGCACAATCCGCTTGGTGCCCTGATGGTTCTGATGCTGCTTGCCGTCGTTCTGTCTCTGGCCATTACCGGGGTGATGACACTGGGAGGAGAGTTCAAAACGCCGCCTTTGGCCACATTGAGCTATGATCAGGGTCAGTTTGCGCATTATGTGCATAAGCTTTTGGCCTGGGGGCTGGGAGGGCTGATAGCATTGCACGTGTTGGGGGCCCTGTTCGAGAGCCTGCGGACAAAGGAAAACCTGCCTGTTGCCATGATTACCGGCCGCAAGGCCCTGCGGAATGAAGATGCAGATTTTCCGTCAAATCATTCTGTACGCATTCGCCCTGTCCTGACGGTCATTGCGGCAATGGTTCTGTTTTCGGGGCTGGCCGGTTGGGCCGGGTTGCCCGGTGGCAGCGGGCATCCGCCGTTGCCGCATGCCCCGGTATCGCCGTCTGCCTTCAATGTCGATTACGCCAGCGAATGTAGTGATTGCCATGCCGCCTATCACCCGTCGCTCTTGCCTGGGAGCAGTTGGCAACAGTTGATGGCTCATCTTGACGACCATTTTGGTGAGGACGCCAGCCTTGAGGCGCAAACAGCACAGGAAATCAGCGACTGGTTGGTAACGGTATCGGCGGATCAGGTTGACAGCAAACCCGCACACGTGTTCCGGAAAGTTTCTCCGGCACACCCCGATGCGATCAGCCTTACCCCGTTCTGGCAAAAAACCCATGCGGCCATTCCAAAGAAGACATTCAGCCAGCCCCCCATCTATGGTGCGTTCAATTGCGCGGCCTGCCATGCTGATGCGGCGACAGGTTGGTTCTTTCCATCCAATATATCAATTCCGAAACCACCTATCACCATTCACGGAAACACATCTCTGGTTTCGGTCCCATCCGCCATAGTAGAGGAGTAGAATACATGAAAGGAAGATTGGCCCTGGTGCGAACCGCCGTGGTTTTGACACTGGCGTTTGCGCTCGTCACGCCATCGGTTGCGGCGGCGGGTGCGCGCAGCAGCATTATCGCCGGGTTTGCTGCCAAGGCGGGCAAGCCGTTATCGGCGGCGCGCGGCAAGGCGTTTTTCACGGGCAAGCATACGGGGGGCAAGCCGGAAACCCCCACATGCCTGACATGCCATACCAGCAACCTGCGCGGCATGGGAAAGACCCGCGCCGGCAAGGCGATCAAGCCGATGGCGGTGTCCGCCAATCCGGAACGGTTCACAGACCCAAAGAAAGTGGCGAAATGGTTTCGCCGCAATTGCAAGACAGTCCTTGGGCGCGAATGCACAGCCCAGGAAAAGGGCGATGTTCTGACCTGGCTGGCCACGCAATAAGGCAGAACCGGCCAGCAACCCCAAAAAGGAGAAACAATGAAACAGATATTCAAACCGGCCATTGCTATCGCATTAATGGCCTTTGCCGCAGGCGGTGCACAGGCTGCCAGCACTGGTGCCAAAGCGTTTCAGAGCGAATGTTCAGCCTGCCATATGGCTTTCCCGCCCAATCTTTTGCCAAAGCAGAGCTGGGATCAAATTCTTGCCACGCTTGACAATCATTTTGGCGAGGATGCCAGCCTGGATGCCTCTGTTGTCAGTGACATCAGGCAATATCTGGATGCAAATGCCGGAAGATTCCGCTCAGTCCCAAACCCGCCGCCACTGCGCATTACCGAGTTGCGCTGGTTTCGCGGAGAGCATGGGCGAATGTTCAAGCGGGCAAAAGCTGATCCGAAGATCGGAACCATGTCCAATTGCCTCGCCTGCCATCGCGGTGGTGCAACCCAAGATAATGACTGACAAAGTGCGGCGATTGAGTAGAGATAAAGACCCTGTGTTCGTAACAGAGTTACAACTCTTCCACAGTCACCTGCAACGGATCAAAGGCTAGGTAGCCCTTGATCCGGTCAGCCGTTTCGATCGGATTTTCATAGGACCATACGGCGTTTTGCAATACCGCGCTTTTGGTGTGGATCGAATAATAGCTTGCCACCCCTTTGTATGGGCAGGTTGTCGTCTGGTTGCTCGGCTCCAGAAAGGCCATTGCCACATCTTCACGTGGAAAATAGATTACGGCGGGACGGTCACCTTCGTTCAGTTCAACGGTCTTGCCGGATTCTCCCAGAATGGCGCCGCCGGCGCGTACAACCCATTTTCCACCTGTTTCCCGGATCCTGATCTGCACTGCAGGCATGGCAGCCCTCCCGACTGTTTTGTTGTGGTTGAGCACAGACCATAGCAGGCCCTACCGGTACATGTCATCTGTTTACAGAGGGGCACATGTTACTTTCAGCCAGTTCTTTGCCTTGTCCCCGACCAGGGGCGCAATTTTTTGATAGACACCTGCGTGATAGGTATTCAGCCAGCCGCTTTCATCCGCAGAAAGCAGTTCCTTCAGGATCAGGCGCTTGTCGATCGGCACCCATGTCAGGGTTTCAAACTGCAACATCTCGCGCTCATCGCCACCGTCGGGTTTCTGGGCCTGTTGCACGATCAGCAGGTTTTCAATGCGGATTCCAAAGGCGTCCTCACGATAGTATCCCGGCTCGTTGGAAATGATCATGCCCGGCTCCAGCGGGGCTTCGGCGGTGCGGGACAGCCGTTGCGGCCCTTCATGCACGCTGAGATACATTCCTACACCGTGGCCGGTGCCATGATCATAGTCCAAGCCATCGCGCCATAGAGGCGTACGGGCCAGCGTATCGAGATCACGCCCCGCCAACCCGCGCGGCCATCGCGCCCGACTGATGGCGATCATCCCCTGCAGCACGCGCGTGTAGGCGCGCCGAATGCTTTCTTCGGTGGGAGCTGACCCAACCGGCAGCGTGCGTGTGATATCGGTTGTGCCGTCAAGATACTGTCCGCCGCTGTCAAGCAAAAGCAGTTCGCCGGGGCGCAGTTGGCGGTTGCTCGCATGCGTCACCCGATAATGCACGATCGCTGCATGCGGCCCGGCCCCTGCAATCGTGTCAAAGCTGATATCCTTCAGTTGGCCGGTTGCGCGCCGACAGGCTTCCAGCTTTTCCACCACATCGATTTCGCTAAGCGCCCCTTTTGGCGCTGTTTCCTCGAACCAGGTCAGAAATTCGGCCAGCGCCGCCCCATCGCGCAGGTGGGCTGCGCGCGTGTTGGCTATCTCGACACTGTTCTTGCGCGCTTTTGGCAGCACGCAGGGATCCTGTGCGAAAACGGTTTCAATTCCCGCGGCCTCAAGCGTTTGAACAACCAGGATCGGGGCCGAGGTTTTATCAACCCTGACCGGCCCCGTCAGAGATGAAAGAGCAGGAAGGAACTGATCCCAATCAGCAATATCAATATCCGGATCCGGGCCAATTGATGCGGCTTTGTCCGTATCAGTAAACAGGCTGACCCGGCCCTGCTGGTCCACAATGGCAAAACACTGCGCCACGGGGATGCGGGCTATGTCGTGGCCCCGGATATTCAGCAGCCAGCAGATACTGTCGGGTAGGGTCAGCACGACGGCTTTCTGCCCCGCCGCGCGCAACTGCCCGGCGATATCCGCCCGTTTTTCGCAAGATGGTTTTCCCGCGAGATTGGCCGGGTAGTCAATGATCGGCGCGTCCGGTCGGTTTGGTCGATCCAGCCAGATGCGATCAACCAGGTTGGGTGCCGGGCGCAGGTGAATGCCGCTGCCCTCAAGTGCATGCATGTGCTGTTCGATTTCATGCGGGGTATGCAGCCAGGCATCATAGCCGACCTTGCCACCATGTGGCAGCGTCTCGCGCAACCAATCTGCCAGTTTCACATCAGGCCAGTCGATCTGGGAAAAGACCTCGGCGATCTGTTGGCGGGCCTGCACCCTGTAGCGACCGTCAACGAAAACGCCGGCCTGTTCCTGCGTCACCGCGCAAAACCCGGCAGAGCCGGTAAAGCCGGTCAACCAGGCCAGACGCTCATCGCATGGCGCCACATATTCCCCCTGAAACCGGTCGGCACGCGGCACGAGAAATCCGTCCAGCCCCTCGGTGGCCATTTCGTTGCGCAGGGCGAGCAACCGCTCAGGGCCCTTTTCCTTCTGACTTTTATCCTCGAAACTCTGAAACATGCCGCGCGCCTCGTCTTTGTTTTCGAAACATCCCCGCCAAGGGCAGGGCAGGTCATCTGGTCAGCCCGTCATTGCCCGACGGATGCCGATCACCCGCGCCCGTGCGCGCGGATCCTTGTCAAACAGTGCGGCCAGTTGTTCAGTCATGGCCCCAGCCAATTGTTCCACATCCGTGATTGTGACTGCCCGCTGATAGTAGCGTGTCACGTCGTGGCCAATTCCAATGGCAAGCAATTCTACCATCTTTCGTTTTTCGACCATCTCGATGACATCGCGCAGATGCTTTTCAAGGTAATTTGCGGGGTTCACGGAAAGTGTGCTGTCATCGACGGGTGCACCGTCAGAGATGACCATCAGGATCTTGCGGGCTTCGGTGCGCATCGTCATCCGCCGGTGGGCCCATTCCAGCGCCTCGCCGTCGATGTTTTCCTTCAGCAGGCCCTCTTTCATCATCAGCCCCAGATTCGGCCGGGTTCGCCGCCAGGGGGCATCGGCGGATTTATAGACGATATGGCGCAAATCGTTCAGCCGGCCGGGCTGTTGCGGCCGCCCTTCGGCCAGCCAGCGTTCGCGCGATTGCCCGCCTTTCCAGGCCCGGGTGGTGAAGCCCAGGATTTCAACCTTGACGCTGCAGCGCTCCAGCGTGCGGGCCAGCACATCGGCGCAAATCGCGGCAATCGAGATAGGGCGCCCGCGCATTGACCCCGAATTGTCAATCAACAGGGTTACCACGGTATCCTTGAATTCGGTATCTTTCTCAACCTTGAAGCTGAGCGGTGTTGTCGGGTTGGCCACAACCCGCGCCAGGCGCCCGGCATCAAGAATTCCCTCTTCGCGATCAAATTCCCAACTGCGGTTTTGCTGTGCCTGAAGCCGGCGCATCAGCTTGTTGGCAAGCCGGGAAACCGCACCTTTCAGCGGTTCGAGTTGCTGGTCGAGATAGGCCCGCAGGCGTTCAAGCTCGGCCACTTCTGCCAGATCCTCGGCGCGTATCTCTTCGTCAAAATCCGTGGTGAATACCTTGTAGTTCGGATCGGCCTCGCTGACGGGGGCCGGGGCAGGTGGCTCCATCGGGGCTTCGCCCTCGGGCAGTTCCTCCTCGTCGCCCTGTTCCAGATCGGCCATGTCGTCCATGCTGATCTGGGCTTGCGACTGGTCCTGGCTGTCCTCCTGCGACTGCTCGGGGCTGGCCTCGGCCTGTTCGTCTTCGCTGTCATCCTGCCCCTGGCTGTCGGGATTATCGTCCTCCTCCTCCGCTTCGGCCTGATCATCTGACTGGTCGTCTTCGGAGTCCGGATCCTCCCCAAGCTGATCACCATAGCCCAGATCGGCAATGACCTGACGGGCAAAACGGGCAAATGCCGCCTGGTCCAAAAGCACCTCATCCAGATTATTCAGCGTGTCGCCGGCCTTTCCCTCAATGAAATCGCGCCACAGGGCCATGACATTGTCGGCGCCTTCCGGCAGTTCGCGCCCGGTGGCCAGGTAACGTGTCAGATAACCTGCGGCGGCGGCAAGTGGGGCCTCGGCCTGCACCTTGATATCCGCATACCCCTTGCGACGTGCCTCTTCAGCAATGGTGGCGTCGATATTGCCCAGCGTGCCGGGCATGTTGCGCGCGCCGACGGCCTCACAGCGCGCTGTCTCCATGGCATTGTATATCGCCCGGGCCATTTCGCCTTCCGGGGTATAACGTGCGCCAACCGCATCATTATGGAACTTGTGGTGCAGCGCCAATGCGTCGGCTGTTCCGCGCGCCTGCAGCACCTCATCGCGTGTCATCTTGCGGCTGATCTGCGGTAGCCGCACGTTTTCACCGCTTATGCCGGCAGGATCCACCGTATAGCTGACGGTGAGGTCAGGATCATCGGCCATCACCTTGGTGGTTTCCGCCAGCGCCTTTTTGAAAGGATCGGCGGGGTTATCCGATTTTCTATGCACTTTTGCGCCCTTTCATTGCGGCGCTATCCCAAACTCATGCTCGCCGCACTTTCCGGCAATTCCTCATCAAAGCAGCGCTGATAGAATTCCGCCACGGTCTGGCGTTCCAGTTCATCGCATTTGTTGAGAAAGCTGACCCGGAAGGCATAGCCCACATTGCGGAAGATGCTGGCGTTCTGAGCCCAGTTGATCACCGTGCGGGGGCTCATGACCGTACTCAGGTCGCCGTTCATGAAGGCGGTGCGCGTCAGATCGGCCACAGTTACCATCTGGCTGATCGTCTTGCGGCCGTTTTCGGTGTTGTACAAAGGGTTCTTTGCCAGAACGATTGCCACCTCGGCGTCATGACTGAGATAGTTCAGCGTTGCTACAAGCGACCAACGGTCCATCTGGGCCTGATTGATCTGCTGGGTGCCGTGGTAAAGCCCGGTCGTATCACCCAGCCCGACAGTATTCGCAGTAGAAAACAGCCGGAAATACGGATGGGGCGTGATAATCTCGTTCTGGTCCATCAGCGTCAGTTTGCCGTCATGTTCCAGCACTCGCTGAATCACAAACATCACATCCGCGCGTCCGGCATCATATTCGTCAAATACGATTGCCACGGGGTTGCGCAGCGCCCAAGGCAGGATGCCCTCGTGAAATTCGGTCACCTGTTTGCCATCGCGCAGCTTGATCGCATCCTTGCCGATCAGGTCGATCCGGCTGATGTGGCTGTCAAGGTTCACACGTACGGCAGGCCAGTTCAGCCGCGCGGCGACCTGTTCGATATGGGTGGATTTGCCGGTGCCATGATAGCCCTGGATCATTACCCGCCGGTTGTGGCTGAAACCGGCGAGGATGGCCAATGTGGTATCGGGGTCGAACTTGTAGGTCGTGTCAATGTCAGGCACGCGTTCGCCGCGCTCTTCAAATCCTTTGACCACCATATCTGAATCGATACCGAACACCTCGCGGACAGAGATTTCCTCGGTGGGTTTCGCCTTGTGCTCCAATGTGCCGTCCGCCATGTCTGTTTCCTTCGTCTGACGCACCCCGCCGGACGCGTTTTCATCATTGCTGTTGTCCTCTAATTCCGTCGCAAGGGCAAGAGGAAGCACGCGGCAATTTCCATGCTTCTTTTACGCGAGGCATACAGACTATCTGCGCAGCGGTGAATTGCCAACACTCATGATCGAACATGTAAGCAGATTGAAGATCAGGGAGTCCTTTTCACATGAATCATATTTATGTTGCGCTGTTCACATCCGGCTGGGCGTATCCCGAATACCCTGATTTTCGGCATTGTTGCGGTATTGCCAGAGACTCGCTTGTTGGCCTCCGGGTTGTGGTTCTTTTACCCTGTTCGGTCCTGTCCCGCCGGTTTGCGGGTTTGGTCGCGGTTTGGCAGAACTCATGGGGCCGCTTATCTGGTATTGCCCGGAAACAATACACTGAACATATTTCTCGTTTTCGCCAGATTGAAATATCACACCAAACTGTGATCTGCCGTGTCTTGCCATGTATTCAGGCTGTTGTGATATGGTTCAGGCAAAAGGAGAACTGAATGAATCGTCGTGACCTATTGAAATCCGGATTGGCAGCAAGCGCCGTTCTGGCCTTGACAGGTGCGCGCCTGCCAGCTGCGGCCAAACAGTTTGAAATCATGCGAACGGACGCAGAATGGCGCCAGTTGCTCAGCCCAAAAGCCTATCGTGTCTTGCGTCATGAGGATACCGAGCGGGCCTTTTCCAGCCCGTTGAATGATGAACACCGGAAAGGTGTATTTGTCTGTGCCGGCTGTGATTTGCCGCTGTATTCTTCAGAAACAAAATATGATAGCGGCACTGGCTGGCCATCATTCTGGAAACCTCTGCCCAATGCCATTGGCACCAAGCAGGATAACACCCTGTTTTCCCGCCGCACCGAAGTTCACTGCCGCCGCTGCGGGGGGCATTTGGGACATGTTTTCAAAGACGGACCCAAACCGACCGGCCTGCGGTATTGCATGAACGGTGTGGCGATGAAGTTCATCCCGGCCTGACAGATTTCCTGAAGTATTGGCTTGAGCGGCGTAAAATCCTGCGCCGCTTTTTTGCAGGCTCTTCGCCAATGCAGCAGAGTTGAAGGGCTGATTGTCTGGCGGGGAAGTCCAGGTTCGAGCTTGACCCATTAGGCTTGACCCGTCAATCGTGAAAACTGCGGCTTTCCTTGATCTGGTCCCAGGCCCATACGACCTCCTGCAAGCGTTCCTCGTCTGAGCGGTCTCCGCCGTTCAGGTCAGGATGAAGTATCTTGATCAGCTTTTTGTATTGCTTGCGGATTTCGGCTTTGCGCCAATGGTCCTTGGCTTCCAGAATTTCGACAGCGCGGCGTTCTTTCGGGGGCAGCCTGCGGGTGCCGGTGATGGATTTTCCCGGGTTGCGTGTGGCATTGTCACCCAATACCTGGTGCGGGTCATCCACGCCCAGGCGTGCCCAGGCACGCTGTTCATCACTCTTGCGGCCAAAAGGCTTTGTTTCGCGTTCCCAGACGCGGTCCTTGTCCATTTGCTCGGCCAGTTCCTCCTCGGAATGGGCGTTGAAAAAGTTCCATTTGAGATTGTATTCGCGCACATGTTTCTGACAGAACCAGACGTAGTTTTCCAGATCGTCGGGTGATTTGGGCGCGCGGTATTTCCCGCCTTCTTCGCAGCCGGGGTGTTCGCATATCCGGGTTGATGTTTCAAATGCGCCCGACATGCCGCGCCGACCACGCGGTTTTTTCTTTTTGGCCGCAGACACTGAAATGTCAAAACCGAAAGGATCGTTCTTTGCCATACCCGCTCCATATATGTAGTGCCGCCATCACTCTTGTCTGCGCATGCAGGCCATGGGTGCTTTGCGACTCGGCCACGGGAGTTTACAGTTCCCGACAGCATATAGAAGGGGGCAATGGCAAAAAATGAGCATTCGTGATGAAATTGCGCAGAAATTACAGCACAGATTTCAGCCGACTCATCTGGAAGTTTTGGATGAAAGTCAAAAACACATTGGTCATGCCGGGTATAATGAATCCGGTGAAAGCCATTTCCGCATCATTATCCGTGCTCCTGACTTTGCCGGTCAATCACGTCTGGCCCGACATCGGGCTGTGCATGATGCGCTCGGCAAGGAGATTGTCGAACGCATCCATGCTCTGGCGTTGGACATTGACGCATAGAGGCAGAGGCTTTGCTGCGTGGTTATTGTGCAGCCACGTCACTGCTGTCGATCTTGGGTGCGCTGGCCGAAGTTTCAGCGTCGGCATTGGCCGGCCCGAGCTTCGGTGCCTCGCCAATGTCCGCCGCCGCATGCGCAGAAGGGGCCTTTACGGCAATTTCGCGTGCCGGTTCTGACTTCGGCTTTGGGGCAACTGCCTTTGCGACCACGGGTTGGGCTGCATCGGTGGTTTCCTCCGCGGCGATTTTTCGACGAAAAACCAACATATTCTGAAAAACCGTATTCTTTCCGCGAAATCCCGAGCGTACTTCGCAAGGAAGGGTATCAGAGCGCTGATACTCCCAGCCATCGGCCCCCAGTTCATTCATTACGTCCGCCAATGCGACGGCAAAACGTGCCTCGACAGATTTCGCACCCTTGGCTCGGGTCCCTTTTGTCGGGGCCGGTACGACCTTGTATTCATACTGAGACATTCCTGCGCCCTTTTGCGTCGGTGATACGAGTGCTCACACTATCTGATTCGCATCCCCAATGTCCAAGGCACGAAGGCAAAGGTCGGCGGAGTGTGGCCAAATGGCCCGCTCCGCCAGCAGATTTTCAGGGGTCAGCCGCGCTGTGATCTGCGGCGCCCTGCCAAACCAAGGCCCAGTAAACCAAGACCGAGCAACGGCAGGCTTGCCGGCAAGGGAACCGCAGTAAGATTGGAGTCAACCGAATAGTTGAGGTTATCAATGCCGACATTCCAGTCGCTTCCCCACTGGAAATAGGCGGCCCCGGTCACATTGGCAAAAACTGTGGTTGAGTGGCCAGAGAAAACCGCATCTTCCAGGCTCCAGATCTGGTTCCAGTCCGAGTCAAAGATATAAAACGAAGCCATACGGCGGCGTCCGTTCCACCAGGTGCCCACGTCAAATGATTCGATCGTAACCTCATAGGCTGAATCCGGCACAAACTGCAGTTCGCCTATGCGCCCGTCACGAGAAGCATAGGCAACGTCCCGCAGTTCACTGTATCCGCGGCGCCAATGTTCGATATGCTGTTCATAGACCGAACTGTTGCCAAAACCATTTCGGGTGCGGTTGGAAACATCCAGATGTGCGATATCACCCAACGAACTGTCAAAAGCCCCGTAATTTGCCCAGATATCATCGAAAGTCATAACGGCTGCAGAAGCACCGGACGCCGCGGCCATAAACAGAACTGAACCCAACAGGGTGCGTAGCATTTTGCAAACTCCGTAACAGAAAGAATCGTTTTTTCGAGCTTTTGAATAAAAAGAAAATATGTCGTTAAAATGATGTCCGGACCCGCAAAAATGACATCTTTGGGGCGGAAATCGCGCGGTGTTGGTTAAAAAAAGGGGAAACCATGCTATTGTTGACGGGAAAGGCGCAATTGCAACGATCTCCGTGAATGTGTGGTGATAGGTCGGAGGACACAAGGCCTGTGCCCCTGCGAAACTCTCCTCGCAAGGGCTGTCCAGAACCGGCAGGTTGATTTCCTTAACCGTTCAGTTTTTTTGCAACGATCTCGTTCACCGCTTTCGGGTTGGCCTTGCCGCCGGTGGCTTTCATCACCTGCCCCACAAACCAGCCGGCAAGTTTCGGGTTTACCTTGGCTTTCTCGACTTGGGCTGGATTGGCTGCAATGATCTGGTCGACGGCCTCTTCGAGAGCACCAAGATCAGTGACCTGCCGCATACCGCGTTCTTCCACGATTTCAGCAGCATTCCCGCCTTCGACCCACATGATTTCAAATACGTCTTTGGCAATTTTACCGCTGATGTCACCTTTTGTGATCAACGCAATCATTCCGCTTAGTTGGGTGGCTGAAACCGGACTGTCAGCAATTGGTTTGTCTTCTTTTTTCAGCCGGCCAAACAATTCGTTGATAACCCAGTTCGCGGCCAGTTTTCCGTCGCCTCCGGCAGCCACCTCCTCAAAATAGGTGGCCGTGACGGAATCGGCGCAAAGCACGCTGGCATCGTAGTCGGAAAGGCCAAACTCATTGATAAAGCGCGCTTTCTTCTCGTCAGGAAGTTCAGGAAGGCTGTCTTTGATCCGGTCGACGAACGACTGTTCGATTGTCAGGGGCAGCAAGTCCGGGCAAGGGAAATAGCGATAATCGTGGGCCTCTTCCTTGCTGCGCATGCTGCGGGTTTCGCCTTTGTCAGGATCAAACAACCGGGTTTCCTGGTCAATCGTACCGCCGTCCTCCAGAATGGCAATCTGGCGCCGGGCTTCATAGTCGATCGCCTGTTGGATAAAGCGCATGGAGTTCATGTTCTTCAACTCACAGCGGGTGCCCAGATGGTTGAAATCCTGGGTCTCCATGTATTTTTCGTATTGGCCGGGGCGACAGACCGATACGTTCACATCGGCACGTAGATTGCCATTTTGCATGTTGCCATCACAGGTGCCCAGATACCGCAGCAACTGACGCATCTTGACGACATATGCAGCGGCCTCTTCGGGGCTGCGAATGTCGGGGCGGCTGACGATTTCCATCAGGGCAACGCCTGTGCGGTTCAGATCAACAAACGACATGTTCGGATCCATGTCGTGGATGGATTTCCCCGCATCCTGTTCCAGGTGGATGCGCTCGATTCGGACCAGACGTGCAACACCTTCCCCCATATCGACCAGAACTTCGCCCTCTCCGACGATCGGGTGATAAAGTTGGGAAATCTGGTAGCCCTGTGGCAGATCAGGGTAGAAGTAATTCTTGCGGTCAAAGGCGGACCAGAGGTTGATTTCTGCCTTGAGCCCCAGGCCCGTACGCACCGCTTGTTCGACGCAATATTCGTTGATTACCGGCAGCATGCCGGGCATGGCGGCATCCACAAAGGACACGTTCGAATTTGGCTCGGCCCCGAATTTGGTCGAGGCGCCGGAAAACAGTTTGGCATTGCTGGACACCTGAGCATGTATTTCCATACCGATGACCATTTCCCAGTCATGCTTGGCGCCGGCGATCATTTTTGCTGCGGGGGCAGTATAGGTCAGGTCTAGCATGTTGCTCCATCCGGTGTTGTATTCCGCCTTCTAAAACAGGGCCGCGCGGGGGGCAAGGGGGCAGAATGGGCGGGGTGCTGCTGAAACGGGCCAGAGGGATTTGCACTTGGGCGGGGGATGCTCCATCACTGGATGAAATGGTTGATGGAGACAGGAAATGATACGAACAGCCCTTTTTGCGACCGCTTTGTTCATGCCGCTGGCTCTTCTGGCGGCCTGTAAGGACAGGGATCAGGCTCAGCAACCCGAACCCGCATGGTTCGCAATGGCCAATACGAACTTGCCGGCCATGCGCTGGGGCCTTCAACCGTCGGGAAAGCTTTGGACGCGCAGCACGATGCAGGCCTTGCTTGCGGGAGATGGAGGCCCGTTGATTGATCTGGTTCCCGCAGATATCGCTGAATGGTGCCCGGCCTATGCAGCGAACGGTGACAGGGAACGAGCCGCGTTCTGGACGGGTTTGCTTTCGGCGCTGGCAAAACACGAAAGCACTTATAATGAACGGGCAGTTGGTGGCGGCGGGAAATGGTTTGGCCTGGTGCAGATCTCGCCGGCGACGGCCAGGCATTACGGATGCGCTGCCAGCACGGGCGGTCGTTTGAAAAATGGTGTAAACAACCTGCAATGTGCTGTCCGGATCATGGCTGTGACCGTCCCTCGTGATGGGGTTGTCGCAGCGGGTGGCCGTGGCGTGGCCGCGGATTGGGCCCCGTTCAAGGTGGCGGCGAAGCGCGCCGATATGATGAATTGGACCGCAGAGCAGGATTTCTGCCGATAAGCCCTTAGGTCTGCGCCCTAGTCAGCATGGGCCAACGGGGGCGACTGACGCAATTTTTCCAGGGAAAACAGGTGAAAGCCAATGAAGATCGGCACAAAGAACCCAGGGAACATGGATAGGGGATAATCGGTGATGATATTGGGCTGCCCATGGGCAAACAGGCGCGCAAAACCTTCGCTGGACAATACCCCGGTGCTGACGGCGACGACGAAATCCAGCAGGCCGATGATATTTGCCCGCATGACCAATTGATTGGCATTCGCGCTGTCCCGGCGGAGGGCGCGTGTTGCCTGAATAGCGGCCAAGCCGGCCCAGATATCGCCCACCCCTGCCGGTAGGGCGAATTGCCACGGGATCGCCCCGGCCGCCCAGCCGATCAGAAATACCCCTCCCATGACGCGCGGGATTTGCATGCCGATCAGAAAGATCTGCCCGGTTTCCTGCAATATGGTTCGTGAAAGCGCATTGAACCTGACGAATGCCCAAAACAGCCCGGCCCCGCCGAACATGAACATCAGCACATAGGGCGGGGAGGTGATTGTCAGGGGTGGCGCCAGCAGGCCGACCTCGGAAGCTGCGGCCGCGATGGCATACCAAAACCCGAAGAACAGAATCATGGGGATAATCAACCATTGCATTCGGTCAAATCCCAGCCCAGCCATTTTACCGTTTATTGCAAACACGGTGATTGCCAGCGCGGGAATGATCACCGCAAAGCTGCGCACGTAGAATTCCAGAAATTGCAGTAGCATTTGAAGCTCCTATCATTGATGATTTCGGGGTGGTATTACGGATAAGGTCGTCTCTGCATGAAATGCACCTGAGCAGCCTGTGGTGGCGCGGCAACTAGCGGTGGCGGTTGACTGCTCGCGAATGGCAGGTGTTTCGGGCTTTCTTTTTATTGAGCGGACGCGGCACTTGCCAAGTGCCGCGACTGGCGCAGGTTTTGCAGTGAGAAAAGGTGGAAGCCCAGAAAGATCGGGATCAGAAAGGCGGGGATCAGCACCAGCGGGTATTGCGAGATGATATTTGTCTGCCCTTTGGCGAACAGTTGCAGCATTCCTGCGCTACTGGCGACACCGGTTCCAACGGCGATGATGAAATCCAGGATGCCCAGCAGGTTGGTGCGCATTATCAGCCGGTCGGCATTATCAGCGTTTTGCACCACTGCAACTGTTGCCTGAACCGCCAGCAGGCCGACGATCATGTCCCCAATTGCGGCCGGAAAAGCGAACTGCCACGGCAACAGGCCTGCAGACCAGCCGATCAGGAATATCCCGCCTGCCATGCGCGGAATTTGCAGTGCGGTCAGCAAGGCCTGATCGGTCGCATAGATGGCTTTGCGCGCTAAAGGGACTATCTGCACATACCCCCAGAACATCAGACTCCCGCCTAACAGAAAAAGCAGGATATAGGGCAGGGTGCCGGTTGTGAGCGGCGTGGCCAGCAGCCCGGATTGGGCCGCAACTGTAACACCCCCGTACCACAGCCCGAACAGCACCCCCAGCGGGATCAGCAGACGCAGCATCTCGGCGTAGGTGAAACCGGCAGTTTTGCCGCCTATGGCAAAGATCGCCAGTGCCATCGCCGGAATCATCATGGCGGTGGCGGGCATAAAGAAGGTCAGGAACAGTTCAAACATTTCGGCTACCTTACATCTATACTACATAATGTGTAGTAACTACTATTACAGGAGTCAATTCACATTTGGTAATGAGTTTGCTATTGTCCTGTCATGAAACTTACCGATCGCAAGAACTGTCCGATCATGCGGGCTGCCAGGATTGTCGGGGATCAATGGTCGCCCCTTATTCTGCGTGAGCTATATTTCAAACAACCTCAACGATTTGCCGAACTGGAGGAAATATTGCAGGTCAGCCCCAACACACTCTCGGCACGCCTGAAGAAATTGGAACAGGCTGGGGTGATTGAGCGGCGGATGTATTCCAGCCACCCGCCGCGGGCCGAATACTATCTGACAGAAAAAGGACAGGCGCTGGCCCCGGTCCTGAAGGCGCTTTATGCTTGGGGAGTGGCTTATCCCGATTTGCCGCCGGGCTGACCTTGACGTTCTGTCAGCCGTGTTTTCGAATAAATTGGACAGGCTCCGACAGGCTGATTTTCCGGGTTTCTCGGCACAGGTCAAGGAAGGCATATATAGTTTATTCCGTTGTTAATATTGAAAATTGTATTGTTAACGTTTTGTCAGAATATTTTTATTAAACCGGTTTAGTAGAAAAACTTGGCTGAATGCGCCGGCCCGCTGATTTCCTGCAACGTGCCAAGATTCAACTGCTGCCAAACGACCAGAATAGGAGCCGCATATGAAACCAAATAAAACCCAGGAAGAATACGCCGCCTTTTTTCAGGCCCTGTCCCACAGGCGTCGCCAGATGATCTGTGATATATTACTAAAAACCGGCACAAAGGGGCTGACATTCGGGGAACTGCAACGCCAAAGCGGGCTGCAGGCCTCGACCCTGTCGCACCACCTGCGGTTCATGGGTCAGGGCGGGATATTGCGCCGCAAACAGAAAGGGCGTGAAACTGTATTGTCGGTCGATATTACGTTCCTGCGCAGGGTTTCCCTTGGGTATGGCGACAGGGCTGTGGCCATACCCGCGCCGGCCCTATCGCCGGCCTGACATCAGCCACAGGGCGGCTTCAGCTACTCCTTTAGGGCGCCAATACGTTTCATCGGAATCCAGCCTTTCAACTATTTGCCGCGCCCAAGTTCGCCGTTCTTGGCTTGGGTTTTGGTGCCTATGATATCCATGCAGTCATCGATGATCATGACAACCTTGCGACCTGTCATCTCAGCCCTCCAGTATCCGCAGCACCATTTCCTCTGTATCCCCGGACAGATCGGGCGTATCCCTGATCCGCTCCAGTTCGGCCCGTATCAGCGCCTGCCGCGCCTCGTCATATCGCTGCCATGTCGAATAGGCGCTGATCATGCGGGCTGCGGTTTGCGGATTGACCGGATCCAGCCGGATCAGCCAGTCGGCCAGCAGATGATAGCCTGCGCCATCGGCCCTGTGAAACCCGGCATGGTGCCCCGCTAAAGCGCCGAAAATCGCACGAAAGCGGTTGGGATTTTTCATGTCAAAATCAGAATGCCCGGTCAGGGCTTGCGCTGTCGCAACCACCTGTTCGGGGCGGGCATTGCTGATCTGCATCGCAAACCATTTGTCGATCACCAGCCGGTCGTTTCTCCACTGATCGTAAAATGCCTGTGTCGCATCCGCGCCATGGCCGAAATATTGCAGGCAGCCAAGGGCGCTGATCTGCTGGGTCATGTTGTCAGCAGACTCATATTGCACCTGCGCCTGGGCACAGTCATCGAGCCACGACATCAGCCAAAGTGCCGTGTTGGCCAGCGCCCTGTGGCCTGCCGGTCCGGCGTCGGGGGAATAGGGGCCTTTCACCTGATGGGCGGTGTAAATCCCCGGCAAATCTGCCTTTAGCTGCTGTGAAAGAGCTGCGGAAAGCATGGTTGTGGCGGTGTAAATGGCATCCGGGTCGGGTGTCTGCCCCAGATCGGCCAGCATCTGGGCGATTTCCTCTTGCGTGGGCAGGGTCATGGCCAGCGCCCGAAAGGCCGGATCTAGCCCCTCGTCGGTCAGGATTTTCGCCTTTGCCTCCAGATAGAGCGGATCAGGGTTTGCCCCATCCGTGATCATCCGGCGCAACACATCCCGCGCCAATGCGGTTCCAGCCTCCCAGCGATTGAACGGGTCGGTGTCATGGGCCATAAGAAAGGCGCGGGTTTCGTTGTCAACGTCCTGTTGCAGGATCACCGGCGCCGAAAACCCCCGCAGGACCGAGGGCACAGGACGCGACGACAATCCTTTGAACTCGAAACTCTGCTCGGGCTTTGTCATTTCCAGCACAACGGTTTCCTGCACCTCGTCCCCGTTGGGGTTCAGCAGGCCGACGGCAATCGGGATAACTTGCGGCTGTTTTACGTCCTGCCCTGGCGTGGGCGGCGTATGTTGTTTGAAATGAAGGGTATAGGTGCCGTCCCTGAAGTCATCCTTGACCTCAAGGCGCGGTGTGCCGGCCTGTGAATACCAGCGCTTGAACTGGCCAAGATCGCGGCCGGTTGTATCCTCGAATACCTTAAGCCAGTCCTCGATCGTCACCGCCTGCCCGTCGTGGCGCTGAAAATAAAGATCGAGGGCCCGGCGGTAGGCATCATCGCCCACCAGCCGTTTCAGCATCCCCACCACCTCGGCGCCTTTTTCGTAAACCGTAGCGGTGTAGAAATTGTTGATCTCGACAAAGCTGTCCGGACGCACGGGATGGGCCAGCGGGCCGCTATCCTCGCGAAACTGACGCGCGCGCAGGTCGATTACATCAGAAATGCGCTTGACCGCAGGCGAGCGCACATCGCTGGTGAACTGGCTGTCGCGATATACGGTCAGCCCTTCCTTCAGGCACAATTGGAACCAGTCACGGCAGGTGATGCGGTTGCCGGTCCAGTTGTGGAAATACTCATGCGCGATGATCGCCTCGATCCGCTCGAAACTGGCATCCGTGGCGGTTTCGGGGCTGGCCAGCACGCAGGACGAATTGAAAATATTCAGCCCCTTGTTTTCCATCGCCCCCATGTTGAAATCATCCACCGCAACGATGTTGAACAGGTCCAGATCATATTCGCGCCCGTAGACATCCTCGTCCCATTTCATCGACTTTTTCAGCGCTTCCATGCCAAAGGCGCATTTGTCGATGTCATCCGGGCGCACCCAGATGTTCAGGTCTACCTTGCGGCCCGACCGGGTGGTGAATGTATCGGGATGGTTACGCAAATCTCCGGCGACCAGCGCAAACAGATAGGATGGCTTGGGCCAGGGATCATGCCATTCGGCCCAGCCTTCCCCGCGGGCGGTCGGGTTGCCGTTGGACAGCAGCACCGGCAGATTGCCCTCGATCCGCACGCCAAACGTGGCCATCACATCGGGGCGGTCGGGGTAATAGGTGATGCGGCGAAAGCCCTCGGCCTCGCATTGGGTGCAATACATGCCGTTCGACATATACAGCCCTTCAAGCGCGGTGTTGTCCTGCGGGTTGATCTCGACCTCGGCCTCCCATGTAAAGGGGGCATCGGGCACTTGCGCGGTCAGCCCCTTGTCGGTGACATGCGGTTTCCAGTCCTGCCCGTCGATCGCGGCGCGGATCAGGGTCAGATGTTCGCCATGCAGGAAAAAGTCGCGGCTGTCGCTGGCCGGATTGGGGCGAAAGCGGATTTTCGAGATCACACGCGTGGCTTTGGGCGACAGTTTGAAGGTCAGATGCACCCTGTCCACCAGATAGGCGGGAGGGGTGTAATCCGACAGGAAAATTTTTTGAGCTGAGTGATTGCCTGACATTCCGGACTCCTGTCAACGTTTCAGACAGCATTAGCCCAACTGCTGGAAGGTACAAGGGGCACTATTGATTTGACTTGCTTGAAACTGTTTCCAAAAAACTGGTAAAGTATTTTTACCAAAATGATTGCCCGCAGATGCCTAAGCCCATATATTCGCCAAAGAGCGAATTGGTTTCGGAAGGGCGCATGATGGGAAAAACGCTAGAACGCAGCGAACTGAAAGTAGACGCCGGGTTGGCAGAATTTCTGGAAGAATTCGCCTTGCCGGGGACCGGTATAGAGCCTGATGCGTTTTGGGCAGGGTTTTCGGATCTCGTGCATGCCATGCGCACAACAAACCGGGAGCTTCTTGCCAGGCGCGAAGATCTTCAGAACCGGATTGACAAATGGCACAGCGACCGGCGCCAATTACCGCATGATCCAATCGCCTATCGCGAATTCCTGAATGAGATTGGCTATATCGTGCCGGAAGGCGCGGATTTTACCATCGAGACAAGTGGGGTTGACCCGGAGATATCATCAGTTGCAGGGCCACAACTCGTGGTGCCCATAAACAATGCACGCTTTGCGCTGAATGCCGCGAATGCACGCTGGGGGTCTTTGTATGATGCACTTTATGGCACGGATGCGCTGGGTGATTTGCCCGAGGGCAAGGGTTATGATGCCACGCGCGGTCAGAGGGTGATTGACTGGGGCAGGGCCTTTCTGGATGAGGTTGTGCCGCTGGCGAGCGGCAGCCATGGCGCAGTAACAGGCTATCGGGTGGCTGATGGGGTGCTTGAACCCGCGCTGGCAGACCCTTCGCAATTTGCAGGCTATGGCGGTGCGCCGGACGCTCCGACAGCAATTGTCCTGAAAAACCACGGACTTCATGTCATCATCGACATTGATCGCGACAGTCTGATCGGCGCGCAGGATCGTGCCGGAGTTTCGGATATCCGTTTGGAATCTGCGCTGTCCAGCATAATGGATTGCGAAGACAGCGTGGCGGCAGTGGATGCAGAGGACAAGGTTAAAGTCTACCGCAACTGGCTGGGCCTGATGAAGGGGGATTTGACCGAAGACGTCACCAAGGGCGGCAAGACCTTTCAACGCAGCCTTGCGCCGGATCTTGAGTTTACGGCGCCTGACGGGCAACCCATGGTCTTGAAGGGGCGTGCCCTGATGCTGGTGCGCAATGTCGGGCATCTGATGACCAACCCGGCGATCCTTGACCGTGACGGCAGTGAGGTGCCCGAGGGCCTGATGGATGCCATGATCACCACGTTGATTGCCATGCACGATCTGCAAAAGAGGGGTGGGCTGCGGAATTCCGAAGCTGGATCGGTCTATGTCGTGAAACCCAAAATGCACGGGCCGGACGAGGTAGCGTTTGCAGACGCGGTTTTCAGCCGGGTCGAGGATGTTCTGGGCCTGCCGCAATACACCGTGAAACTGGGTATCATGGATGAAGAACGCCGCACCAGCGTCAATCTGAAGGAATGTATCCGCGCCGCCCGGCATCGGGTTGCCTTTATCAATACCGGTTTTCTGGATCGCACAGGTGATGAAATCCATACCTCAATGGAGGCCGGGCCAATGGTGCGCAAGGGCGAGATGAAACATATGCCCTGGATCACGGCCTATGAGGATGGCAATGTCGATGTGGGGCTGGCCTGCGGGTTGTCCGGGCATGCGCAGATTGGCAAGGGTATGTGGGCGATGCCGGATCGGATGCACGATATGTTGCAGCAAAAAATCAGCCATCCGCAAGCCGGTGCGAACTGCGCTTGGGTCCCGAGCCCGACAGCGGCTACCCTACACGCCACGCATTATCATAAGGTCGATGTTTTTGCCCGTCAGCGCGAGATTGTCACTCTGGGGCAACGCACAACCATTGCCGAGCTTTTGACGTTGCCATTATTGGCCGGTGAGAACCTTTCAGAAGCAGAGATTCGCGATGAAATCGAGAATAATGCGCAAGGAATCCTGGGCTATGTCGTGCGCTGGATCGATCAGGGCGTTGGGTGTTCAAAGGTTCCTGACATTCACGATATCGGCCTGATGGAGGATCGGGCGACCTGCCGGATCAGCAGCCAGGCACTGGCAAACTGGTTGCAGCATGGAATTGTCAGTCATGATCAGGTCATGGCTGCGATGCGGAAAATGGCAATGGTTGTTGACCGTCAGAATGCGGATGATCCGGCCTATCACCCCATGGCGCCCGGGTTTGATGGCGTGGCGTTTCAGGCTGCGTGCGATCTGGTATTCAAAGGCCGCAATCAGCCTTCGGGCTATACGGAGCCGGTGCTGCATGCCCGGCGTCTGGAGTTGAAGGAAAAAGGGCTTGAAGGCTGACTTTTGTTGCTTGGAGCGGAACGGATGTTGCTGATGAACAAGCGGGTTTCTGCCTTGGGATCCTGAAGGATGAGTGTCGTTGTGATGTCCGCGCTGTGCGTATTCGCACCAAGACGGGTGCGGCAATGCGGATTGTTCACATCCGCCCAGAAGCGCTATAGGTATGCATAGTCGACAAATTGAATCACACAGGTATCAAATGTTCCGGCCAATTATCGGTATAATCTCTAATAGTGCCCTGCTTGGCGACGATTATCCGGCCCATGCTGCGGGCACGATGAACTCTGCAGCGATCAGCGAGGTTGCGCAGGCAATGCCGCTTCTTATTCCGGCAGATCCACGGTTTGTGACTGTCGAAGAGTTGCTGAATGCATGTGATGGGTTTTTACTGACGGGGGGGCGCCCTAACGTTCACCCCGAAGAATATGGCGAATCCGAAACCCCGGCGCACGGAGATTTTGACCGTTGCCGGGACAAGATCACCTTGCCTCTGGTGCGGGCCTGCGTTGAGCGTGGGCAGCCGTTCCTGGGCGTTTGCCGTGGGTTTCAGGAGGTCAATGTGGCCATGGGCGGGACGCTGCATCCGGAAATTCGTGATTTGCCGGGGCGTGATAATCACCGAATGCCGCCGGATGGAACGCTGGATGAAAAATTTGCACCCCGCCATACCGTAAAATTAACCGAGGGCGGGCCGTTTCACAAACTTTTCGGCGCAACCGAGGTTCTGACAAATAGCCTGCACGGGCAGGGTATCAAAACCGCAGGCGCCCGTATCGTGATCGATGGCACGGCCCCTGATGGCACGGCCGAGGCGATTTACATAAAAGATGCGCCCGGGTTTGCGCTGTCGGTGCAATGGCATCCCGAATATAATGCGGCGCATGATCCGGTTTCACGCGCGTTGTTTCGGGCCCTTGGCGCTGCCGCCCGGGACTGGGCTTCTGCCGGATCGGATCAACTGCGCCGAATAGCCTGAGAAATCAGTATCAACTTCGGATAAAAAGACCCGAAAGAATACGGGCACGCATCTCTATCTGCTTGACCTTCCACCTGCAGGAACCCGTAGTTCGTTGCTTGAACTGTAAATGGAGTGCAGAAGCAATGAACATGAAAACGGGTTTGATTATTGGTTTGGCGGTTTTGGCGGGCGCCGGACTCTATGTTTTTACAAGATCAAACAGCGATAGCGCGGGCTCTGGCCGGCAAGATGTGGCGGCGCCGACACAACAAGCTGTTGCTGGTGAGGCGATGGCTGAGGTGAAAGTTCCCGCCCTTGAAGGGGCCGCTTTGATGGGGGAACGTGCTTTCAATGCAAAATGCGCCAGTTGCCACGGTAAAAATGCTGCCGGCCAACAAGGCGTCGCACCACCGCTTGTGCACAAGTATTATCGGCCAGGGCATCATGGTGATGCGGCCTTTTTCATGGCGGCGCGTAATGGCGTGCGTTCACACCATTGGCGGTTTGGCGATATGCCGCCCGTCAAGGGCATTACGGAGGCCGAGATAAAAACCATCGTTGCCTATGTTCGCGCCTTGCAAAAGGAAAACGGAATTTACTGACTTGCGTGGTGTTTTTTCTTGTTGTCGGGGCTGTTGCCTGTCTTGATGGCAGGAGGCATTCGGGAGAGCAACAATGAAACGTTCACGCGTTAATCAAATCATGGCTGAGGCGGATGAAATGATCCGTCGTTTCGGATTCATCCTGCCGCCTTTCGCCTATTGGAGCCCGGACGAGATGCGGGCCAACAGGTCGGCTGCAAGGCGTGTGATCGAGCGCCGCATGGGATGGGATATAACCGATTACGGTCAGGGCCGGTTCGATACGTTCGGGTTGTTTTTGTTCACCTTGCGAAATGGTAAGCTGGCCGATCTGCAATCAGGGCAGGGGATGTGCTATGCGGAAAAGTTGCTGATATCGCGCAAGGATCAGATCAGCCCGATGCACCGGCACATGATCAAGGCGGAAGATATCATCAACCGTGGTGGCGCGACGCTTGCAATTCAGTTGCACGGGTCCAATCCTGATGGGTCTTTTGGAGAAAACGTTGCGGGAACCGTGCTGTGTGATGGCCTTGAAACCCCGTTTGAGGCCGGGGAAATCCTGCGTCTGAAGCCCGGTCAGAGCGTAACCCTGATGCCCGGAGATTGGCATGCGTTCTGGGGTGACGGGGGGGATGTGCTGATCGGAGAGGTTTCAACGGTAAACGACGATCTGACCGATAATATATTCTGCGAACCCATAGGCCGGTTCTCTGATATAGAAGAAGACGAGCCCCCCCTGCATCTATTGGTTTCGGACTATGAAAGCTTGCTATAGGCCACAGACCCATGAACCACATGCCACCAGCGCAGAAAAGACGAAATATCAGTGATTTGGGCTGCGCCCTTTGCAAACGCCACAAGCCGCTGAGATGAATTGCTTTTCACGCCCTTCGGGGTTGGCGGTTTTTGCCCTGAAGATATTGCAAGGCATTGAAATAGAACAACTATTCCTGCGACCTTGTGCCTGATCGGGAACGGACATCTGCCAAACTGGTGGCATGTGGTTTATGGGAATGTGACCTGAAGCGTTTCGGTTTTACCTTGAATCGAAAGGCTGCAAACGATCTTAAACAGCAAAATCAAAGGTCCTGTTAAGTGGCAGATCACGGGCCCGGATTTTCGTCAGGTCATACAATGCATTGGCAAGCGCAGGCATCGAAGGTGGCGTTCCGGGCTCTCCGATCCCTCCGATATGGTTGCCAGAATTGCCTTTGTTGTTTTCCAGAACCTTGACGGAAATACGTGGTGTCGTGTGCATGCGCAGAACGTCGTAATCCGGAAAATTTTCCTGTTCTGCCATGCTGTCAGCAAAGGTAATCTCACCAAAAACGGCCGCGGATAGACCATAGATCAGTCCGCTTTCCATCTGAGCCCGGATGTTGCGCGGATCAAGGGCCGTGCCGGGATCAACGGCAATCCAGGCCTCGGTTATACGAATGCCATCAGGGCCGTTTTGCACCTCGACTATTTCTGCAACCGGTGTTCCAAATGAATATGTCAAGGCGACTCCGCGCCCCTTGTCATCTCCGGTCAGCCCTGTCCAGCCGGCCATGTCACGCACGGTTTCCAGCAAAACTGCCGAGGGTGGGTGCGCCTGACGGACCAGATTAAGCCTGAAGTCCAGCGGGTCATAGCCGGCGGCATGGGCAAGCTCATCTATAAAGCTTTCATGGAAGAAGCCGTTGAAGGAATTGCCGACGGATCGCCAGAAACCAACAGGAAGGTCCACCTCGGCAAGATAGCCACGAACCGAATAGTTGGGAATCGCGTAAGGCTGATCAAAGGCACCTTCAACGTGGCCCTTGTCTGGGCCGGGTGCGGCAAAACCTGCCATGCGCAGCCCGGATTGCCGGGTAACCGACGGGGCAGATATTTTTGCTTCGAAAGCTGTTGCCGTGCCACCCGTGACGACGCCACGAAACCGCGCGACCGCTGCCGGGCGATAGAAATCATGGGTCATGTCCTCTTCGCGCGACCACATCACCTTGACCGGTATATCAGGCATGGCCCGGGCAACCTTGGCAGCAATAACGCTGAAGTCGAACTCTGCCCGGCGGCCAAAGCCCCCGCCCAGAAAGGGGGTGTTGACGGTGACCTGTTCCGGTTTCAAGCCGGTTGCCTCAGCTGCTTTGTCGCGCGCCACAAGGGGGGCCTGATTGCCTGCCCATATTGTGAGGCTGTCGTCCTGGAACAGGGCTGTGGCATTCATCGGTTCCATGGTGGCATGTGCCAGGTAAGGTACGCTGTACTCGGCCGTGATCTGTGTGCTGCCTTCTGGTGGATCGCTGAAAATCGCCCTTACATCACCGTCATTGCGAAGATGTGAATTTGCATCACGCTCAAAGGCGGCGGCAATCGCCCCCAGCAGAGCGGTCGTTGTTTCAGGGTAGTTACTGGGCTCCCAGTCTATTTCGACGGCCTGAGCGGCCTGAAAGGCCAACCATGTATTGCTTGCAACAACCGCGATACCATCACCAAGATCAATGATTTTTTCAACACCTGGCATGGCGCGGGCCGTTTTGGCGTCAAAGCTCTTCATTCCTGTGCGGCGCGGATTCATCCGCACGGTTGCAAATTTCATTCCGGGCAACCGGATATCGGCCCCATATTCTGCGGTACCTGTACATTTTGCCAACATGTCTACGCGTGGCATGTCGTGGCCAAGGTATTTCCATTCGGAAGCCGGGCGAAGCGCAACCTTTTCAGGCGGCTCGATCTTTGCGGCTTCTTCTGCCAGTTCCGTATATTTCAGGGCAGCACCGGCCGGTGTGATGACTTGGCCGTTTTCGGTTTTCAGAGTATCCGCTGGCACGCCCATGCGGGCACTTGCGGCCTGTTTCAGAGTTTCGCGCGCGGTGGCGCCCGCCATGCGCATTTTTTCAAAACCGTCTTTGACAGAGGTCGATCCACCCGTGACCTGCAGGGCCAGCATTTTGGGCAGGAAGTCGGTGGCGGATTGCACCTGTTCTTGCCAGTTTTTCAATGCGTAATCCTTGAAAGGCAGTCCCAGCCCGATCAGGACCCCGTTATAATAGGCCTGGGCTGCCGGACCGTGCATCGTGCGAATGCTTTGCCAGGGCACATCCAGTTCCTCTGCCACAAGAGCGGCCAGTGTGGTGTGAATGCCTTGGCCCATTTCCGCGCGCGGCGTGATGATGGTAATGCCTTGCCCGTCTATCAGGATATAGGGGTTGAGAACCGCCTGACCAGGCGCAGCTTTTAGCGGGTTGGGCAATTTTTTCCGTGTTTCGTAGATGCCAAAGGCCACGCCGCCGGTTATTGCGGCGGTTCCAACCAAAAATGCCCGGCGGGTATATTTCAACAGTCGTCCCATGCGCCTAGCCCTCCTGCAATCTGGCTGCGGCGGAATGAATGGCGGTGCGGATACGCGAATAGGTTCCGCATCGACAGAGGTTTCCGGCCATGGCCTCATCTATTTGGGCATCTGTCGGGGCAGGGGTCTCGGCGAGCAGGCTGGCCGCCTGCATGATCTGGCCGGATTGGCAGTAACCGCACTGCGCCACCTGATGGTCGATCCAGGCCTGTTGCAGGACCGCAAGGTTTTCCGGTGACCCCAGCCCTTCGATGGTCGTGACAGGCCCGTCCACATCACCCAGTGCAAGCTGACAAGAGCGCACCGCAACCCCGGATAAATGCACTGTACATGCACCACAACTGCCGACGCCACAGCCGTATTTTGTACCCGTCATCCCCAATTCGTCGCGGAGCACCCAAAGCAGGGGAACTTCCGGTGGCAAGTCGGTACTGTGGCGTTGTCCGTTGATTGTCAGAGTTGTGGGCATGGGTGAAACCCCTGGGTTGAGTCGGCGGGTGGATGGCGAGTCTGAACTGTTTGTTTCACTTTGCCACAGTTACACGGTTTTGTCACAGGGAGAGCCCGACAAATCCACAGGTCCGGCGGAAAAGGGTTCACAAATTCTTGTACATGCAGAAATTGGTGAGCAATACACCACGCCTTTCCACCTGTTGTTCGCTTTTTACTTTCCACCCCAGGGATTCAAAAAAGGGCCGGGCCAAATGACTGGCCTCTGTGGTCAGTTCTGTCAGCCCGATTGCGCGCTCATCTTGCAGAACCGCGTGGTAAAGCGTTTTGCCGATCCCCTGGCCCATATAGCCCGGGGCCACAAAGGCAAGATCAAGATACCCATCAAC
This sequence comes from Marinosulfonomonas sp., assembly GCA_026984915.1. Taxonomy (GTDB): domain Bacteria; phylum Pseudomonadota; class Alphaproteobacteria; order Rhodobacterales; family Rhodobacteraceae; genus WFVA01. Next base: position 42,365 of record JALSRG010000110.1, read on the forward strand.
ACCCAAGGTGATAAATCCAATAATATCAGAAACTTGCGCGACATAAGTTATGTGGCTCCCCAGCTTGTCAGGCCAAGTGGCAGGCATTGTTGGGCAAGGCGCCCATGCTGCACGTTCAATTTCTGAATAGTGGCTGGCTGCCCCCATGCGTACTGCATTGAAAAACACCCGATGGCACATTTCTGCGTCGTTCATTTCATATGGGCGTATCGTGGGTTGCATGGCTTGTCAGTTACATGTTGGACCGGCTAGAACTGCCCGCCGGCAATTTCAATGGCTTGTCCGTTGACGCTGCCGGACCGTGGGCTGCACAACCATATTGCAGCAGCGGCCACCTCTTCCGGCTCAATCAACCGCCCATGCCGGTTGCCCGCCGCCATGAGTGCCCGCGCCTCTTCGGTGCTTTTGCCCATGCGGGTGCTGATGCGCTCGGCGTTCTGGTCAATAATTGCGGTGTTCACATATCCGGGGCAAAGTGCGTTGAACGTCAGCCCTGTGCCCAAATATTCCTCGGACAAAGCCCGGATCAGCCCTAACAATCCATGTTTTGATGCCGTATAGGCCGCGGCACCTTTCAGGCCTTTCAGCCCTGCAATTGACGAAATTCCGATAATGCGGCCCCAAGCCTCGCCCTGCATTTGCGCAAGGCAGGACCGGATTGTCAGGAAAGCACCATCCAGATTGGTACGCATGATTTTTTGCCAATCCGTCAATGTGGTTTTCAGAAACGGCATTCCTTCGGCAATACCGGCATTGGCAACACAGATCGTGATCGGGCCATGCAGCGCTGCGGCTGCGGCTGTTGCTTTGTTGATGCTGTCCTCATCGTTCACGTCCATAACACGCGGATGCAGTTTCGGGCTGGATTTTGCGTGTGTTGCCAATGCGTCTTCGCGCCGGCCGGTGATTGTGACATCGGCGCCTTCATTCGCCAAAGCCAGGGCAATGGCCGCGCCTATTCCTGTGCCGCCGCCGGTGACAAGGGCGTGTCTTCCTTTCAGGCTCATCTGGCCATTTCCTTTTCCAGTCGTGTCAACTCTGATGCCAGGGCGTCAATCTGGTTTTCGTTCCAGATCGTCAACCCGGCCCTTGCAAGCAGTGTGGCTGTTACTCCGGCGCCTTGCTTTGTCTGGCCGCGAAACAACCCGTCGTATATCTGTAAACTGCCACAGGAGGGGCTTCGGTCTGTCAGGATTGCATGGCAACAACCCTCATGTCGGGCTTTCTCCACAGCCAGGCGCGCACCTTGCAGAAATGCCGGTGTCACGTTCTCACCGGCACAGGTCAGTATGTTTGCCTGACCGTCCAGTACATCGCTGGCATCTGCACCATGGGTGATTTCAGCCGGGTCACGGGGTGTTGGCAGGCCGCCTGCCACCTCGGGGCAGAATGGGACCAGACGGTTTTCTTCTTTCCAGCGCATAATGTATTTTCGCGCGGTCAAAGACGTTGGTTTGCAATTCCCGTCATATCGGACGGGGTGATCTATCAGGCATGCACTGATCAGGATCCTCTGCATGTCGGTCAGGCTACCGTGCTGCCTCCAAAGTGCAAGGCGAAAAGAATTGCAAAAATATTGTAATTCGTGAATATGGAGTAGGCTACAGGAGGGAAACCCAATGGGAATTATAGGAAAAACACTTGTTTCGATGGCAACAACCCTTGCACTGATGCTGTCGTCGCCCGTCTGGGCCGGTGAAGAAGAGCTGAACGAAGCCATCATCGACTATATGGATTTTGCCACTTATGAATCTGGCATCATCGTACCGGAACAGATGAGCAAAGAAGTCTTTGAGAGCGCATATCTGGTAGATACCCGTGATGCGGAACAATTCGCGGAAGGTACCATTCCGGGGGCCGTTAACATTGACTGGCGCGAAATACCGGCGCGGGTTGATGAACTTCCGGAAAACCGGATGGTCATCCTGTTCTGCAATACCGGGTCGCTCTCGGCGCAGGCCGCATTTGCCGCCCGGCTGATGGGTCACGAAAATGTGCTGATTTTGCAAACGGGAATTATTGGCTGGCGCGAGAATGCTGATTATAAGCCTGAAACATGAAAACTCTGCAGAAACTGATAGATTATCCGCCCGTCTGGCTTGCCGCCTTTCTTGCGATTGCCTGGTGGCAGGCGAAGAATTTCAGGTTGGGGCTTAGCCTGAACGGAGCATGGGAGCCTCTTGTCGGCGGTTTGCTGGTTGGTGCAGGGCTGTTGTTGATGTTTTTGGCCGTCATCGAATTCCGGCGGCATCAAACGACATTTGTGCCGCGCAGTACACCAACATCCTTTATTCAGTCAGGAATATACAAGCGCAGCCGAAATCCGATCTATTTGGGGGATGTTCTGGTGCTGACCGGGATGATTTTATATTGGGATGCGGTTCTGTCGCTTGTTTTGATCCCGATTTTCATCTGGATCATCGAGAAGCGATTCATTGAAGGCGAAGAAAAGACGCTTCGGCGCATGTATCATGCGCAGTTTGCAGCGTACGAGCGCCGTGTCCGGCGCTGGTTCTGAGTATTGAAACCGCGCCTTCTGCACAAAAGGCTGTATGCCCCTCGTGCCGGGCAAGCCGGGATGCTATTTCTGCGGATTGAGAACTTCGTTCAGCCGGGCTTCGATTTCTGACTTTTTGCCGGGGTAAGTTGGCAGGTTCTGCTTGATCCAGCCCTTGCCGTTAGGTCCACCAACCATGCCCTCGGCAACGTTAACAAGATCCGGAAACCCCTGCTTGTCCAGCGTTGTCGTGACATAGGTTGACCTGTTCCCGGTGCGGCAGATCATGGCAATCGGCTTGGCCGGATAGGTTTTGCGAATTTCGACCAGTTTCTGCACAAAATCCGCAGCACGCATATCCAGCGCGATTGCACCGTCGCCAATGCCGGTTTCCTGCCATTCTTCCGGCGTTCTGATATCGACCAGGATCAGCTCTCCGGATTTTGCGGCTTTATAGGCTTCCGGGGCAGACATCACCCTGGGGGCTGCCAAGGCGATATCGGGTGCAACAATGGTCACCAGCGAAACGGCAAGCAGCGCGGTCAGAAAGCGACGGCGGGAGGCCGAACGTCCTGCGGCGCAAAAACGGTTGATGACGTGTGGTCGCATGTAGGTTACTCCTCATTGAAAAGTCGGAGAAAGTATAGGATCGACAAGCTGTAAAACCTTATACTGAATCGTTTACCAAAGGCTGGTGGCAATATACAGAGAAAGACGAGATAAAATCCGCGTGCGAATGTCGCAGGCATAGTGAGAACCAGGGTTGATAAAAAAGGAGGGATGTCGCGTGAAAATCGGAACCCCCAAAGAAGTATTTGAAGGCGAAGCTCGGGTGGCCATGACCCCTGATAGCGCGCGCCTTTTGCAAAAGCTGGGACATGACTGCGTGATCGAAGCCGGTGCAGGCAAGGCGGCAGGGTTTACGGACGCAGCATATAAGGAAGCTGGCGTGGAAGTGGTGCGGGGGGCAACCAATCTCTGGAAGGCCGCCGATGTTGTGGCAAAGGTACGCCCGCCGACTGAAACCGAGGCAAAAAGGCTTCGGAAAGGTCAGACCCTGATCAGTTTCTTCTATCCGGCGCAAAACGAAAAGCTGCTGGAAATCTGCGCCAAAAAAGATGCCACGGTGATTGCCATGGACATGGTTCCGCGCATTTCCCGGGCGCAAAAAATGGATGCGCTTTCATCCATGGCAAATATCGCCGGTTACCGTGCGGTCATTGAGGCGGCCGAAAATTTCGGGCGTTTCTTTACCGGGCAAGTCACCGCAGCGGGCAAGGTGCCACCGGCGAAAGTGTTGGTTGTCGGTGCTGGTGTCGCCGGTCTGGCGGCAATCGGCACGGCCGTTTCTCTGGGGGCGATTGTCTATGCTTTTGACGTGCGTCCCGAAGTTGCCGAACAGATCGAGAGCATGGGGGCGGAGTTTGTTTTCCTGGAATTCGAAGAAACACAGGACGGTGCACAAACCGGAGGATACGCGGCCCCCTCCAGCCCGGAGTTCCGCGAAAAGCAGTTGGCAAAATTCCGGGAACTGGCCCCGGATATGGATATCGTCATCACCACGGCATTGATACCGGGGCGTGATGCGCCGGTATTGTGGACAAAGGATATGGTCGCGGCAATGAAACCCGGCAGTGTGATCGTGGATCTGGCGGCCGAACGCGGCGGCAACTGCGAACTGACCGTTGCCGACGAAATCATAACAACAAAAAATGACGTGAAGATTGTCGGCTATACCGATTTTCCCAGTCGTATGGCGACGCAAAGCTCGATGCTTTACGCCAATAATATTCGTCACATGGTTGATGATCTGACACCGGAAAACGACGGTAGAATTGTCATAGATATGGACGATGACGTGATCCGCAGCGCCACGGTTACCCATGCGGGGAAAATTACATTCCCGCCGCCGCCGCTGAAGGTTCAGGCGATTGCGGCGGCAAAACCAAAACCGGCCTCGCAAGAACTGACGGTCGAAGAAAAACGTGCGCAAGAGGTGGCGGCATTCAAGAAAGCGACGCGTCAGCAGGTCGGATTGCTGGCGGGTGGCGGGTTGCTGATGTTGCTGATCGGCGCCTATGCCCCGGTCAGCTTCATGCAGCATTTCATCGTTTTCGCGCTTTCCTGTTTCATTGGCTTTCAGGTGATCTGGAACGTATCCCATGCGTTGCATACGCCACTCATGGCCATAACCAATGCCATTTCCGGGATCATTATCCTGGGGGCATTGCTTCAGGTTGGTTCGGGAAACTGGTTGGTCGTGATCCTGGCCTCTGTGTCGATCCTGATTGCAACCATCAATATTGTCGGGGGCTTTCTGGTGACGCGCCGGATGCTCGCAATGTTCCAACGGTCCTGAGGAGAGCGACATGAGTTACGGACTTGTATCTGCGGCCTATATTGCTGCTGCTGTTTTGTTCATCCTTGCGCTGGGCGGGCTGAGCAATCAGGAAAGCGCAAAGCGCGCTGTCTGGTATGGCATTGTTGGCATGGCCCTCGCGGTTGTTGCGACGGTATTCGGACCGGGAACCGGGCATTTGCTGCTCGTGCTGCTGATGGTCGCGATCGGGGCCTATGCCGGACAATATGTGGCGAAAAAGGTTGAAATGACCGAAATGCCGCAACTGGTGGCTGCCTTGCACAGTTTTGTTGGCCTGGCCGCCGTCTTTATCGGCTTGAATGCTGATTTTGAGTTGGGCAGCGTTTTGGCACTCAAGGCCAATATCCCGGCCAGTCTGAATGAAGCCGGCGCTGCAGTCTTTCTGAAAGAGGCAGGCCTGACCGGGTTCGCCGAAAAGCTGGCGCACAAGGATGCAGTTGAAATAGCCATTCTGCATGTCGAAGTTTTTCTGGGCGTCTTTATCGGCGCCGTGACCTTTACCGGTTCCGTGGTGGCCTTTGGCAAACTGGCGGGAAAAATAGACGGCAAGCCGAAAAAACTGCCGGGCGGGCATTTGCTGAATGCGGGCGCGCTGGCGCTTTCGGTCATTCTGGGGCTGATGTATTTCAGTGGGTCAGGTGTATGGGCATTGTTGCTTATGACATTGATCGCCGGGTTTATCGGCTATCATCTGATCATGGGGATCGGTGGGGCGGACATGCCGGTGGTTGTGTCGATGCTGAACAGCTATTCCGGCTGGGCGGCTGCGGCGATCGGCTTTACCCTGGGCAATGATCTGCTGATTGTAACCGGTGCCCTGGTCGGCTCAAGCGGTGCAATCCTTTCCTATATCATGTGCAAGGCGATGAACCGCAAGTTTATCAGTGTCATTCTGGGCGGCTTTGGTGGCACCACTGGCCCGGCGCTTGAGGTCGAGGGCGAAATGGTTCCGATCGAGGCCGATGCGGTGGCGGCAGCCCTGGAGGATGCAGACAGTGTCATCATTGTCCCTGGTTATGGTATGGCTGTGGCACAGGCGCAGCAATCTGTCAGCGAGCTTGTGAAAAGACTGCGTGCCAAGGGCAAGAATGTGCGTTTTGCCATCCATCCGGTCGCCGGCCGCTTGCCGGGGCACATGAATGTGCTCCTGGCCGAAGCCAAGGTACCCTATGATATTGTGCTGGAGATGGACGAGATCAACGATGATTTCCCGGATACGGACGTTGTCATTGTGATCGGGGCCAATGATATTGTAAATCCGGCTGCGCAGGATGACCCGAACAGCCCGATTGCCGGAATGCCGGTTCTGGAAGTCTGGAAAGCCAAACAGGTGTTTGTCAGCAAGCGGGGGCAGGGAACCGGTTATTCCGGCATCGAAAACCCGCTGTTTTACAAGGATAACACACGCATGTTTTATGGAGACGCCAAGCACAGCATGGACGAGGTGCTGAAGCGGATTGACTGATCGCCAATCTCGCTGCCCCCGGCGGTGGCGGGATATATATATATGGGGCCATGGCATGGGGCTTGCAGCATGAGCGGTGAGGAAAAGGCGGGTATCTCCCTTGCGGTCGATGAAGAACGCGCCGGTGGCGGGCTTTCCGATCACCCGTTGCGTTACCAGTTGGCCAATGAGTTGCATGCCCGCCCGTTTCCGTCTCTGACCGCGCCCTGCCATGCGGTTTTTCTGGCGATCAAGGCCGGGAAAGATGCTGCCAGCCGGAACCTTGCAGCAGACCGGGCGCATCTGATTGCTTTGCTGGATCGGTTCGGTGCGCCACATCCGCCGCCCGATGCAACGCATTATTTCGGGGATATTGGCCGCCATAAACTGAAGTGGGAGCAACATACCGAATTTGTCACCTATACCCTGTTTGGCGAGGGTGTTGCGGGGCGGCCGTTTGACCCGGCGATGTTTGATGTATTTCCGGCTGACTGGCTGGCACAGGCACCGGGGCTGCGCCTGACCTCGGCCCTGATCCGGGTCGAGGAAATGCCCACCGGCAATGTGGATGATGCCAAGGTGCAGCAACAGCTCTATCATCGGTTCCGGAAATGGTTTGTGCCGGAAAGCCTGGCGGCCTCGTTTGTTGCCGAACGAAGTGCCGTGATTGCCGGGGACTACAGAATTGATGGTGCCGGGCATCTGCGCTTTGCGGTTTTTACCCGCAAGGGTATAAGTCAGCGAAGGATAGGCCGTATCGTCCAGCGTCTTTGCGAAGTGGAAACCTACAAGACAATGGCCCTACTTGCCTTGCCAAAGGCACGAACGCTCGCAAAGCAACTGGCCGTACAGGACGCGCAGGTTGCGGAACTGGTCCGCCATATCAAGGGAACAAAACGTCCGGAATCCGAAGTACTGGATGAGCTTTTGGGCATTTCAACGGAACTGGAAAACCTTGTTGCCCAGAGCAGTTTCAGGTTTTCGGCTACCAAAGCCTATGCGGCAATCGTGGAACAACGCATTGCCGTGATGCGTGAAGAACGTTTTGCCGACCGGCAGACCTTTTCCGAGTTCATGCTGCGCCGGTTTGATCCGGCCATGCGCACAGTAAAGGCTGTGGCACGACAACTGGACGCCCTGGCCGAACGCACCAAGCGTGCCGGTGATCTGCTGCGCACACGTGTCGAGGTTGAAAGAAGTGCCCAGAATCAGCAACTGTTGGCCAGTATGGATCGGCGCGCCGATCTGCAACTCAGGTTGCAGAAAACGGTCGAGGGGCTGAGCGTCGTTGCCATCAGCTATTATGCGGTCAACCTGCTGACCTATGCGCTCTACCCTTTGGCCAAGCAGGCCGGCGTGGACAAACCGCACCTGTCAGCCTTTGCTACGCCGGTGGTGGTGTTTCTGGTTTGGCTGTTGGTCAGAAAAATCCGAAAGGCCCACTGAAGCCTTTCGAATATGGGGAAAACCTGTTCAGGCCCTTTGTCAGCGTCCCCTGATCCGCGGGTCCAGCGCGTCGCGCAACCCATCGCCAATGTAGTTTACTGCCAGCACGGTGAGCGAGATGGCCAGGCCCGGCCAGATCACCCGTTCAGGATACTGTTGCAGATAGTCGGTGGCGTCAAACAGCAGCCGCCCCCATGTCGGGAAGTCGCTGGGAAAGCCCAGCCCGAGGAATGAGAGCGCACTTTCGGTGATGATCGCGTTGGCAATTCCCAGTGTGGCGGAAACCATGATCGGCGACAGCACATTGGGCAGCAGGTGGCGGGTGATCATCCGCCGGTTGGGGGTGCCGATGGAGCGCGCCGCCAAAATGAACTCACGTTCTTTCAGGGCCAGTACGTCACCGCGCACAATCCGGGCAGTCTGCATCCAGCTCGTGATTCCGATGACGAAAACGATCAGAATGAAAATACCGCTCTCGGGGCCAAACGCCGCGCGCAAGGGGTCGCGAAACAGCATGATGATCACAAGCAGAAGCGGCAGCAATGGCAGGGCGAGAAACAAATCGGTGAACCGCATCAGCGGGCCGTCCAGCTTTTTGAAGTAGCCGGCGACCACGCCAATGAATGTGCCGAAAACCAGCGATAGCGCCATTGCCGTGACACCAACGGCGACCGAGGTCTGGCCTCCCTTCAGCATCCGCGCAAAAGTATCCCGGCCCAACTGATCGGTGCCAAACGGATGCGCGAAACTCGGCGCCTGATTGCGGGCACGAATATCAATGGTCTCATAACCGATGTGCCAGATATAAGGGCCTATGATCACGGCCAGCACGATGAAAAGGAAGAATGCGGCCCCAACCAGGGCTCCTTTGTGGGTTTTGAACTGGTCCCATACATCCCACCATTGGCTGCGGGGCGGACGGATGGCCTGTTCCACGCTGGATTTTTTGGCAACCTCAGTCATAGCGGATCCTCGGGTCAAGTACGCCATACAGGATATCGGCGATCAGGTTGAAGAGCACGATCAGGATCGCGAAAATAAAGGTCAGGGTCTGCACCATCGGCAGATCATTGGCATTGATTGCGGTGATCAGAAGCTGGCCAAGACCATTCACTTTGAACACCTGTTCGGTGATGATGGCACCGCCGAAAACCTGCGGTACCCCCAGCGCGATTACCGTCACTACCGGGATCATCGAGTTGCGCAGCACATGCACGACCACAACGACTTTCTCGCTCAGCCCTTTTGCCCGGGCGGTGCGCACATAATCCTGGTTGAGGTTGTCCAGCATGCTGGCGCGCATGAACCGGCTGATCTGTGCCGCGTTGTAAAGCGCAAGCACAAAAACCGGCATGATCATCTGTTTGACCTGCAGCGTAAACGTGTGCCAATCGTGGACTTTCAGGGTGGTGTCGTAAATTGACGGGAACCAGCCCAGATAGACCGAAAAGATGACGATCAGCAGAACACCGGTAAAGAAGGTCGGTACAGAAAAGCCGATCATCGAAATGAACGTGCCGAGTTGGTCGAAGATCGAGTATTGCTTGTAGGCAGAGATGACCCCGATCGGCACGGCAATCAACGCGCCCAATACATAAGAAAGCCCGACAACCCACAGGGTTTGCGGTATCCGCTGGGCAACGATATCCATGACCGGGCTGCGGGTTTGCCAACTGATGACGCGCTGCATGCCCTCGCCCCAATGGGTGCCGAACAAGCTGTCTATCAGGTGTATGGGCTCGACCCAGAAAAACTGCTGTATCCATTTTAGAAATCTGACGTAGGTTGGCTGATCAAGGCCCAGTGCTTCGCGCATTTTCTCCTTTACATCTGGCGGAACCGTCAGTGGGACATTCGCCATGGGATCCCCCGGGGCCAGTTCCAGCAACAGGAAAATGACCAGAGAGATGAACAGAAGCGTCGGAATCGCCATTAGCAATCGTCGGATGGTGAAATTGAGCATGGACGCCTCGGTTTATCTATCTTGCTGAGAGAAGCGCTGCACCCCGTCATTGACGGGATGCAGCAGGGATGTCGGATCAGATGATCACTTGATGCGGAACCAGTCAGCGGCATTCCACAGTTCAGAATCCCATGTGTTGAGAACCACACCACCAAGGCTATTGGCGTGTGCTGATACCCGGCCACGATCGACCAGCGGCAGAATGATATAGTCCTGCATCAGCATGTCGTTCATTGCTTTGGCAAGACGGGCGCGCTCGTTCAGGTCGCCAGTTGTTGCCATCTCAGCCACAAGCTTGTCATAATCTTCTGAGCAGTAGCGCGGCATATTGTTGCCCTGCCATTGGTTTTCCGGGCTTGGGGCCTGCTTGCACTCCCAGTAGGCCATATAGCTTTCAGGATCGGTGCCATCAAAGTTGTTTGCGTACATCTCGACGTCTGCAAAGAACTTTTGAAAGGTGTCCGGTGAACCGGGATCAGAACCAAAGAACACAGACGCATCAATGTTGCGCAATTCGGTTTCAACGCCAATCTGTTTCCACCACTCCTTGATCAGCGCCTGGAAGTCCTGGCGCACAGCATTCGTCGATGTCTGATACAGAATCGACAGGCGTACGCCGTCCTTGGCACGAATGCCGTCAGCGCCAACCTTCCAGCCGGCGTTATCGAGCAGCGCTTTTGCTCCCTCAATGTCCTGAACCAGGCAGCCGTCGTTTGCGGTCGATTTGTAGATTTCCGGTGCCGGAAGCACGTTGCAAGTCGGGCGACCTGCTGCGCCATATCCGATCTCCACCAACAGTTCACGATCGATCGCCATGCTGAGGGCTTGGCGAACGGCCTTGTCAGTAAGGAACGGATGCGGGTGCTTGCGGGTGGCGCGCTCGTCGCCCCACTTCGGATCCGGATCGGTCAAGTTAATCATGATCCGCTCAACCAGTGTGCCAAATGACGACACAACCGTGCCTTTGCCTTTTGCAGACATATTGGCCAGGACATCTGGTGCCAGTTGCAGATTCCAGGCATAATCGAATTCGCCGGTTTCCAGAACGGCACGACCTGCGGCTGTCGCGTCACCGCCACCTTTGAAAGTTACGGTCGCAAAAGCCGGCTTGTTGGGGTCGCGATAGTTATCATTTGCCTTAAGTGAAATAACATCATTCGGGCGAAACTCGGTGACGACAAAGGGGCCAGTCCCTATCGGGGCAAAGTTCTGCTCGGAGCACTCCGGTGCTTTTGGCCCCATACAGTTTGCGAATTGGGCTTTCTGTATGATCGGAGCCTGAGCGCCGACAAACGGGCCATATGGGAATGGTTTGGCCACATCGAAATGTACAATAACGGTTAATTCATCCGGCGTTTCAACACTGGCGACATTGTTGTATTTCTCCGACTGCGAACACCCGCCACCTTCTGCTGTGCAGTATTCCCAGCTAAACTTTACATCTTCCGATGTTACCGGGGAACCGTCTGACCACTTCAGGCCTGATTTTAGCTTCCATGTAATGGATTTTAGATCAGCAGAAACGCCACCGTTTTCAACCGTGGGAACTGATTCAGCCAGCCAGGGTACCATGTTGCCATCTTGGTCGTAGCGGGCAAGAGGCTCGATTACCAAACTCGCCGCCTCCAGTTCTTTTGTGCCGCCAGACAAGTAGGGGTTCATCATCGATGGGGCCTGCCAATAGATGATGTTTACGTGGCCATCGTCGCCGCGCCCGGCCATGGCCGCAGGGGCCATGGCGAAAGCAGCCGCCGCGCCAAGTAGAATGTGTTTGAGTTTCATGTTTGTTTTCTCCTTATTGGAATAGCTCTGTGGCCTCATTGCGTCTCCGGTTCCTCCGAAGCTTCTCTTTTTCTGTCTCCGAAAAGGTGGCAGGCGACGAAACGGCCTGGCTCCACCTCTTCAAATTTCGGTTCTTCGTGATGGCATATGGGTAAAACGTTCGGGCAGCGCGTACAGAAGTTGCAGCCTTCCGGTGGGTTTGAAGGCGAGGGAACATCGCCTTGCAGAATGATCCGTTCCACAACTTCCTCGGAATTCGGATCCGGGTCCGGCACAGCGGACAAAAGCGCAACCGTATAGGGGTGTTTGGGGGTGGCGTAAATGTCGTCTCTCGGTGCAAGTTCCACGACTTTGCCCAGATACATGACAGCGACGCGATCCGCGATATGACGCACCATCGACAGGTCATGACTGATAAACAGGTAGGTCAGTCCAAGCTTTTTCTGCAACCCCTCCAACAGGTTTACAACCTGCGCCTGAATAGAGACATCCAGTGCGGCGATGGGTTCGTCACAGACGATGAATTTGGGGTTCAGGGCAAGGGCGCGGGCAATGCCGATGCGCTGACGTTGCCCGCCGGAGAATTCATGCGGATATCGGTTGGCAAAGTTCCGGTTCAATCCAACGGCATCCATCAGTTCGTATATGCGATCAAGTCGGGCGGCCTTGCTGAGGTTTCCGTGCTCCATCAACGGTTCGCCAATGATGGATGCCACCGTCATCCGCGGGTCAAGTGACGCCTGCGGATCCTGGAAAACCATCTGCATCGTCGGCCTTATCTTTCGCAAAGCCGATTGTGGGGTATGGCCGATCTCGACCCCGTCAATCACCACGGACCCATCGGTAATATCATAAAGGCGTAAAATGGCGCGGCCACATGTGGATTTTCCACAGCCGGATTCGCCAACCAGCCCGAGCGTTTCCCCTTCGAATATATCGAACGATACGCCATCAACCGCTTTCACCTCGCCAACCTGTTTGCGAAACACCCCCGCGTAGATCGGAAAATGCATTTTCAGGTCACGCACTTCGACCAGCTTTCTTGCGGGTGCAGAGGTATCAAACATGTGCCGGCCCCCCGATCGCAGCGTCCCAGAAACAGGCGACGTCATGGCCTTTGCCAACGGGGCGGCGTAGCGGATTCTCGCGCTCGCAACGTTCAAAAACATGCGGGCAGCGGTCCCGGAACGGACAGGCCGTCGGGGCAGCCCCCAGCACGGGTGGCTGTCCTTCAATCACATGCAGGTTTTCTGCGCGTTTGCCCCTTACGCTGGGGACGGTTTTCAGGAGGGCGCGTGTATAGGGGTGCTGCGGATTGCCAAACAGTTCCTTGACCGGGGCCTGCTCAACGACCTGACCGGCATACATCACCATGACCCGGTCAGCGATACCGGCAATGACACCCAGATCATGGGTGATCCAGACAATGGCCATGCCCAGTTTCTGGCGCAGGTCTTTGACCAATTCCAGTATCTGCGCCTGAATGGTCACATCCAGCGCCGTTGTCGGTTCATCCGCGATCAGAACCTCGGGATCACAGGCCAGAGCCATTGCGATCATCACCCGCTGACGCATGCCACCGGAAAACTGGTGCGGAAAATCGTCAAGCCGGCCGGCGGCATCAGGAATACCGACCAGTTCCAGCAGTTCTGCAGCGCGTTTTGCCGCCTGTTTCTTTTTCATGCCCATATGCGTGCGCAAGGGTTCCATCAACTGAAAACCAACGGTGAATACCGGGTTGAGAGATGTCATCGGATCCTGAAAAATAAATCCGACCCGGGCACCGCGAATGGCGCGCAACTCATCAGCATCGACAAGCAACAGGTCGCGCCCGTCAAAAAGAACCTGCCCGGCGCGGACTTCGGCCGGGGGGGACGGCAGCAACCCGATCAGAGACATCATCGTTACCGATTTTCCCGAACCGGATTCGCCCACGACCCCCAGGAGTTCACCAGGCCGCAAGTCAAAACTGACCGAGTTCACCGCATGAACTTCGCCGGTCCGTGTTTTGAAAACAGTTTTAAGGTCCCTGACATCAAGGACGGGCAGCGCCCCATCGGGCATGGCATTCCCCCAGTTGTATGACACGCAGTTCGTAATGGCTGCGCTTGCTATCCCGTGACGTTAGCAGGAAAAATTCCAGCTTCAACCGCTAATCTGGCGAAGTGATGCGCGACTTTGCGTCAATAAGACGGTTCCCCGGCCGGTTTGTCTCTCTCAATTCGGGCTCAATTCGGGTTGACCTTCACAGTTTTGGAGAGCAACCTGCGGCCGGTACCCGGCTGGAGAAGCACTACATGACAATCAATGCGACGGCCCGCGAGTTGCTCGAAAAACTGGTCTCCTTCCAAACCGTCAGTAAAAATTCGAATCTTGATCTTGTCGACTGGGTCGAAAGCTGGTTGCAGGATCGCGGAATCAAAACCACACGCGTTTACAATACGTCCGGTGACAAGGCGAGCCTCTATGCCCAGGTCGGCCCGGATGTCGAAGGCGGTGTCATTCTTTCCGGGCATACGGATGTCGTGCCGGTCGAAGGGCAGGCCTGGGATACAGATCCGTTCACAGTGGTTGAAAAGGACGGCAAGCTTTTCGGCCGCGGAACTTGTGACATGAAAGGGTTTGATGCGCTGTCCCTGGCCGCACTTGATCTGGCCGGGCAAAGCGACCTGAAGCGCCCGCTGCAAATCGCGCTTTCCTATGACGAGGAAGTCGGCTGCCTTGGCGCCCCGGCTCTGATCGACCATTTGTCCAGCCATCTGCCCCGTGCCGCCGCCGCGATCATTGGAGAGCCGTCCATGATGCAGGCTGTGACCGGCCACAAGGGGGGGCGTGGTTATGGTGTGCACCTGCGCGGCTTTGAGGTTCATTCTTCGATGTTGCCCCAGGGGGTATCAGCCGTCATGCAGGGCGCACGGTTGATTGACTGGGCAAACCGGATGAACCGCGAAATACAAGCTCGCAAACCCAGCGAGATGGCTGCGATTTTCGACCCACCCTTTACAACTTTGCATGTGGGGATGGTTTCTGGGGGCACCGCGCACAACATCACGGCAAAGGAATGTGATTTCGTGCTGGCGATGCGGGTCGTCCCTGATGAGGATCCGGAGAGCTACAAGGCAGCGTTCCTTCGGGAAGTGGCCCGGGTTGAGGCCGACATGCAGGCGATCCGTCCGGAAACCGGCATTGATGTCAGGGATGTTTTTGATGTTCCCGGTTTGCGCCCGGAAACCGATGGGGTTGCCGAATCCATCGTGCGCCGCCTGACCGGTGACAATGGCCAACATGTCGTTTCCTATGGAACCGAGGCCGGACAGTTTCAGCAGGCGGGATACAGCGCCGTCATTTGTGGCCCCGGAGACATTGCCCAGGCGCATCAGCCCAATGAGTTTCTGACGTTGGAGCAATTCAACGCAGGTGGTGTTTTCATGCACCGTCTGATCGAAAATCTTTGCAAGGAGTAACTCGAATGCCCGTCAAGAACCGTTTTGCCGAATTGCAGCCGGAAATCACCGCATGGCGCCGCCATTTGCACGAAAATCCCGAACTGTTGTTCGATACGCCGAAAACCTCGGCCTTTATCGAACAGAAACTGAAGGAAATCGGTGTTGATGAGGTTGTCAGCGGCATCGGACGCACCGGTGTTGTCGCCGTGATCAAGGGCAAAACGGATACTTCGGGCAAGGTGATCGGTTTGCGGGCGGATTTTGACGCTTTGCCTATTCTGGAGGCAACGGGCCTGGATTATGCCAGCAAAACGCCTGGCGTCATGCATGCCTGTGGTCATGACGGCCATACTGCGATGCTGCTGGGCGCGGCCAAATACCTTGCGGAAACCCGGAATTTTGACGGCACTGCCGTCCTTATTTTTCAACCGGCCGAGGAGGGCGGCGGTGGCGGCAAGGAAATGGTCGATGACGGCATGATGGACCGTTGGAACATTCAGGAAGTCTATGGCATGCACAACTGGCCAGGTGAGGATGTCGGCACGTTTGCCATCCGTCCCGGAGCATTTTTTGCGGCAACCGACCAGTTTGAGATCGAGGTGGAAGGCAAGGGGGGGCACGCCGCCAAGCCCAACGCGACAATTGATACGACGGTTGTGGCCAGCCACATTGTCATCGCCTTGCAAAGCATTGTCAGCCGCAATGTGGACCCGGTTGAACAGGCCGTGGTTTCGGTTACAAGCTTTGAGACGGAAAGCAAGGCATTCAATGTCATTCCGCAGCATGTCAGGCTGAAGGGAACCGTGCGCACTCTGAAAGACGAAATACGTGATTTGGCCGAGGTTCGCCTGAAAGCACTGGCTGAAAACACGGCGGCGGCCTATGGCGCTACGGCAAAAGTCAACTATATGCGCGGCTACCCGGCCATGGTGAATGCGCCAGCACAAACCGAGTTTGCAGCAGAAGTTGCAGCCAAGGTTGCCGGAGAATGCAAAGACGCGCCGCTGGTGATGGGCGGCGAGGATTTTGCCTATATGCTGGAAAGCCGGCCCGGCGCCTATATACTGGTGGGCAATGGTGATACGGCCATGGTGCATCACCCGCAGTACAATTTCAACGACGAGGCTATTCCGGCCGGTTGCAGTTGGTGGGCCGAAATTGTTGAAACCCGCATGCCGGCCAACTGAGGCACATCTGTGAAACCCTTTCTGATCCTGCAATTACGCCCGGAGGATGAGGCGGCGGAAGACGAGTTTCAGGCTTTTCTGGACAAGGGCGGGCTGAGCACGGACGAGGTGCGCCGCGTCAGGCTTGATCAGGAATGCCTGCCTGAACAGCTTGATTTGTCACCGTTCAGCGGTGTGATCGTCGGTGGCGGGCCGGGTTGTGTTTCGGACCCGCCAGCCAGAAAATCAGCCATCGAGGCCAGAATAGAGGCAGAAATTCTGGGGCTGATGCCGCAGGTAACGGCGCAGGATATCCCGTTTCTGGGGTGCTGTTACGGCATCGGGATTCTGGGTGAACATCTGGGGGCGGAGGTCAGCAAGGCGCGTTATGGCGAACCGGTCGGCCCGACCGGATGCATTGTGACAGAAACAGCCAGGGCGGATCCGCTGCTGAATGGGCTGCCGCATGAATTTCAGGCCTTTGTCGGCCACAAGGAAGCGTTGCAGGAATTGCCCGCAGGTTGTGTGCATCTTGTGCAATCCGGTCCCTGTCCCTATCAGATGGTGCGCTATGGCCAGAATGTCTATGCAACGCAGTTCCATCCCGAAGCGGACAGCGCGGTTTTTGAATTGCGCATCCGGGTATACCGGAACCGTGGATATTTTGCACCGGAAGAGGCCGACAAGCTGGTGGACATGTGCCGCAATGCAGACGTGCACGCGCCAGAGAAAATATTGAAAAACTTTGTGCGCCGTTACCGCGCAGATTAGGCCTTGGAGTTGTGTAGATTCTGACAGGCTTATAATGTAGTCATACAGAAAGATCACAACTATAAGCTGGAGGAAGTTAGTTAAAGAGTATTGTGAATGCTGCCTTGATTGCTGCCAGCGTTTCGTTTGGTCCGACATCTGCAAATGCCAAACCCCCAAAAGTTGTTCGGCAGGTTCCGGTTGATAAACGGTTTGTTGAAAGCGAACTGACTTGGGCCGCAGGTATCGGCGGCTACAAGTTCATGTGGGATGTGCGCGCTGTGAAAGGCATTATCGGAATTTGTGGCGTAGGGCATTATGAGGACGCCTATTCGGTTACTCAAAACAATGATGTGATGCGTAAAACCGAACTGATGCTCAACGGAAAGACGAGCCTGAAAGACATGTGGTTTTTCTCGCGTGCGAAATCGGACAAGCTGTTGAAAACTACTCCGGCGGATTGCGCATCAACCGGCGTGAAGGTCCCTCGGAAAAAGCCGAGATCATGCTGAGTTGGGGTAGCGGTCGCTACAGGTTCTGAGCTTAACCGCCCGTGTGGCTCATGTGGCGCGTCATCTGGCCCGCCACATCGCCGCGTGAGTAATCAAAATCATGGCCTTTGGGTTTGGTGCCGATCGCGGCATGAATTGCGGCAATCAGCGGCGCGTCATCCTGCGGGCTTTCACGTAACGGCGCACGCAGGTCGGCTTTGCCTTCCTGGCCCAGACAGGTATAGATTTCACCGGTACAGGTTATGCGTACCCGGTTGCAGCTTTCGCAGAAATTGTGGCTGAGCGGGGTGATGAAGCCGATCTTCTGCCCGGTTTCATTCAGCCGCACATAGTTGGCCGGACCGCCTGAACGTTCCGCCAGATCGACCAGGCTGAACTTTTCCGCCAGACGTGCGCGCAGGTCTTTCAGTGACCAATACTGGCCCAGTCTGTCCTCGTTGCCAATGTCGCCCATGGGCATGACTTCAATGAATGTCAGATCCATGTTGCGGTTGGCACACCATTCCTGCAAGGCGAACAGTTCGTCTTCGTTGAATCCCTTCAGGGCAACGGTATTGATTTTCACGCGCAAACCGGCAGCAAGTGCCGCATCAATGCCACGTAAAACCTGCGCCAGCCGCCCCCAGCGGGTAATCTCGGCGAATTTTTTCTCATCCAGTGTATCAAGTGAAATGTTCACCCGTTTGACACCGCTATTTACCAGATCAGTCGCATATTTCTCCAACTGTGAACCGTTGGTTGTCAGAGTCAGCTCCTTTAGCGTGCCAGCATCCAGATGCCGCTTCATGCCCTCGAAGAAAGTCATGATGCCGCGTCGCACCAGTGGTTCCCCCCCCGTGATGCGCAGTTTCTGAACGCCCAAGTCTATGAAGGCCGAGCAAAGCCGGTCTAGTTCCTCAAGTGTCAGCAACTGTTTTTTCGGCAGGAATGTCATGTTTTCGGACATGCAATAGACGCAGCGAAAATCGCAACGGTCCGTCACCGAAACGCGCAGATAGGTAATGGCGCGCTGAAACGGGTCGATGAGTCTGGGATTCTGTTCCATTGCCGCAGCGTATACCTGACTCGTTTTGTCGGCAAGTTGCTTCTTGGCGTTGATACGATTGTGATTACCGCCTAAGCTTGCCCCATGAAACGCACCGTTTTATCAGGTTTTATTGTGGTTCTGGGGCTGTTTATCTCTGGGTGTTCGCAGCTTTCCGTCAGGCCGCAGCAATCAGTCGCAGCCGACGTACCGGACAGGTCCGCATCCAATATGGTCGCTCGGCCCCGCGCGCGCCCTTCTGACGGGCCAGCTATACGCCCGTTACTGGGCGCTATTCCCGAAAGCGCGCATACCGCCGAGCAGTTTGATACCACAACAGCAGAAGAACGGGCTGTCGCCTTGGGCAAGGCAACGGGAGGAATCCGGGAAAGGCTGCTTGGCAAAACCATCGCTTCCTTGGGGGATCCGACAGAGGGAGGATTCTGGTTGAAAACGCCCCTCGTTGACAAACCTGTTGTCGGGCACATTAAAATTTCTGCGAACGGCAGATCTGTTCAGGTTGATCTGATTCCGATTGACGGACCAAAAACCGGCGGTAGTCGGATTTCGCTTGCAGCAATTCGCGCATTGGGGACCCCCTTGACCGGGCTGCCAGAGTTGGTCGTTTATGCCAGATAATAGAACCGACCGCACCTTGGTCTCGCGCTCTGGCAACTGGGCGCAAATCCGCACAGCCTTTCGATGGCATATCCCAGCGCGGCTGAATATCGCAGATTTGTGCAGTACCTACTGGGCCAGAACCGACCCACAGCGGCTGGCCCTGACGCATCTTGACGGGCAAGGGGGCGGTACGCGTTGGACCTTCGGGATGCTGGACAGACTGTCCAGCAAACTGGCGAATGCGCTTGCGGCACATGGGCTGAAACGGGGGGATCGCATAGCCGTTCTGCTGCAGCAGAGTCCCGAAGTTCTGCTCACGCATCTGGCCGCCTGGAAGCTCGGGGCAGTTTCGCTGCCTTTGTTCACTTTGTTCGGCGAAGAGGCTTTGCGCTTTCGATTGGCTGACTCGGGTGCGAAGATTGTTGCAACTGATGCGGCCAATCTCGAAAAACTGATGGCGTTGCGTCCGGAACTTCCGGATTTGCAAAAGGTCTATTGCACCGATTCTTCCTCGCCCGGTGTGCAGGGTTTTTGGGATGCTATCAAATATGCGGATGCCAATTGTGTGCCAGTTGATACCGGGCCGGATGACCCGGCGCTTCTGATTTATACTTCGGGAACCACGGGGCCGCCAAAAGGTGTTTTACACGGGCATCGTGTCTTGTTGGGCCATTTGCCTGCAATCGAGTTGCACCACGAATTTTTCCCGCAGAAACACGACTGCGGATGGACTCCTGCGGATTGGGCCTGGATCGGCGGGCTGATGGATATGGCCATCCCCTGCCTCTATTTCGGGGTGCCGCAGGTCAGCCGCAGAATGCGCAAGTTTGATCCGGAAGAAGCCTTTCACCTCATATCGAAATATGGCCTTGGAAACCTGTTTTTACCGCCAACGGCGCTGCGGATGATGCGGTCAGCAAAGGTCCCATCCGGTTTGCGTGTCCGTACGATCAGTTCCGGTGGCGAAAGCCTGGGAGGCGATCTGTTGCAATGGGCGCGCGAGCAACTGGGGGCAAGCCTGAATGAAATCTATGGCCAGACGGAATGCAATCTGGTGATTTCGTCCTGCTCGGCCCTGTTTGAGCCGCGCCCGGGCGCCATGGGCAAGGCCGTTCCGGGCCATAAGGTTGCCATCATAGGACAAAGCGGACATCCGGTTGCACCGGGTACCATTGGGGAAATTGCAGTGAAATCGCCAGATCCCGTGATGTTTCTCGGGTATTGGAACAAACCCGATGCAACGCGTGATAAATTCATGAAGGGCTGGTTGAAAACAGGCGACCTTGGGGTGGTGGATGAACAAGGCTACTTCCGGTTTGTCAGCCGCGACGACGATGTGATCACTTCGGCCGGATACCGTATCGGCCCAAGTGAAATAGAAAACTGCCTGTGTGGTCATGATTCTGTAAGCATGGCCGCCGTGATCGGTGTGCCGGATCCCTTGCGCAGCGAAGCTGTGCAGGCCCATGTGGTTCTGCGTGGCGGAGTGCAGTGGACTGCTGCGCTTGAACAGGAATTGATAGATCGGGTCAGGCGTCGGGTTTCCCCCCATGTGGCGCCCCGACGTATTCTTTCGGTTACCCGCCTGCCAATGACGGCAACCGGCAAGATCCTGCGACGGAAGCTAAGGGAAAAGTATGGCAGCCAGTAGCTTACCGGAAATACCGGAATCCTGATTGCGACCCGGCCATGGCGCATCCCCGGTCACCTCGCAGATATTTAAGTCAGGTACTTGGAGGCTTCACGTCGGGCAAATGGCTTCATGGACGCGCCATGTTTTTCGAGGAAAAGGCGGGCCCGGTCCGGGTCGTGTTTTGACAGATCGCGCACCCACCAGGCCACGGCCTTTTGGATGAACCAGTCCTTGTCCCCGATATACCCGGCGGCCCAGCCCAGTATCCGCTCGCGGGCATCCAGATCTGCCGGTTTCGGGTGGTTCTGGCGGCTCCAGGGCAGGGTGATCACCAAGGCGGCGCGGCGGGTCCACATGTGGGGAGATTTGGTCCAGAGTTCCACTTGGTCAAGGCGTGCGGGGGCGGCCTGAAGCCGTTTGCGCCCGGCCATGCAGGCGTGATCAGCCAGCGCCCAGCCGTCAAAATCGGGCACCCATGATTTGATCAGGCTCCAGACGGCATCATCAGGGCGGATTCGGGCCTGGGTCAGCAGTTTGCTGGCGGCAATTCGGGCCTCAAATATGTCGCTTTGCCACAGGCCATCGGCCAGTTGCACGCGGCCTGTTATATCCAGACCGGCGCGCCATTTTCGCACCTCTTCATCAATCGCCGGGTTGGCCACACCCAGAAACGGGCGGGTTGATTTGTGATAGGCGGCCATTTGCAGCGCCTTGCCGGGCACCGCGTGGGATTTGAGCGCGGCAATGGCGGCCTCTGGCGTCATTTCCCGTCTTCCAGAATACCCGTTGGCGCGCCGTCAATGCTGGTCTGGTTGCGCTCGGCCCAATAGGTTTTCACCCCCTCCGGTCCGCGATCCTGCGCCCAGCGTTGCAGGGTGTCACGTTCACCGGTGAACTCAAAAAAGGGCACACCGTAACCACATGAGGTCTGCAGCATTTCCACATGCATATCAAACAGTTGCCGGGCGGCAAAATCGGCAGGGAAATGCGCGGCCAGATCGGCCCAGTCAGCATCACGTGGATGCAGGGTGCGGGCGGAGCCATAGGCGCGCATGATCATCGGGCGTTTGCCGAACGAGCACCACATCAGCGTCATGCGCCTGTCCTGCCGCAGATGCGCGGCGGT
>JALSRG010000111.1 GCA_026984915.1 Marinosulfonomonas sp.
GCGCGGCGGTGGCGCAAAAGAAGATGTGCTGTTCCTGAATGAACTGCCTGTGACTGTCAGAAATTCCGGAAAACTGTTTGGCCACCTATTCCACCGTCACCGATTTGGCCAGATTGCGCGGCTGATCCACATCGGTGCCCTTGGCAATCGCCGTGTGATAGGCCAGCAATTGTGCCGGGATAGCATAGATGATCGGGGCGATCAGGGCCGGGGTTTCTGGCATGATCAGCCTTTCCCACATTCCCTCGCCGGCTTCCTTTGCCCCCTTTGCATCGCTGATCAGCAGCATTTTTCCGCCCCGCGCCATCACTTCCTGCATGTTCGAGACGGTTTTCTCGAACAGGTCATCGCGCGGCGCCATGACAACAACCGGCACTTTTTCGTCAATCAGGGCAATCGGCCCGTGCTTCAGTTCGCCTGACGCATAGCCCTCGGCGTGAATATAACTTATTTCCTTCAGTTTCAGCGCGCCTTCAAGTGCCAGGGGATACATCGTGCCACGCCCGAGGAACAACACATCCTGCGCTTTGGCAAGGCGTCTGGCGACCTCCTCGGTGGCCGGGCCTATGGTGAGTGCGTGGCTCAGCAGCCCGGGAAGATGACGCAGATCTTCCAGGTGGTTTGCGAGGGCCTTTTTGCTCAGATGGCCCCGCGCCTGCGCTGCGCGCAATGCCATCAACAGCAAGACGGTCAACTGACAGGTGAATGCCTTGGTTGATGCAACGCCCACTTCGATTCCGGCCAGAATGGGCAGGGCTACGTCGCTCTCCCGGGCAATGGAGCTTTCCGGTACGTTGATGACGGATACGATCCGCGTGGCCTTGCCCGCGCAATAGCGCAGTGCTGCCAATGTATCGGCCGTTTCGCCGGACTGGCTGACAAAGATCGCCAGTGTCCGGTCCGGGATCGGCGGTTCACGATAGCGAAACTCGCTTGCCACATCCACATCCACGGGGATGCCGGCGAGGCGTTCAAACCAGTATTTTGCCGTCAGGCAGGCATAGTAGGCTGTGCCGCAGGCGACCATTGTAATACGGTCAAAAGATGTAAAATCAATAACTTCCGTGGTAATGTTGATGATGTTACCGCGTAGGTAGTACCCCAGGGCCTCACCAACGACGGTTGGTTGTTCTGCGATCTCTTTTGCCATGAAATGCTTGTGCCCGGCTTTGTTTACCTGTGCGGCCCCAATCTCGATCATGCGGATTTCGCGGTTGGCCGGGCGATTGTTCGCGTCAAAAATTTCAATGCTTTCACGGGTAATGATCGCCCGGTCGCCTTCTTCAAGATAGGTGATGCGGTTGGTGAGCGGGGCCAGTGCGATTGCGTCCGATCCCACGAACATCTCGCCATCGCCATGCCCGATTGCCAGCGGTGATCCTTTGCGGGCGGCGATCATCAGATCATCTTCGCCCTCAAAGAGAAAACACAGGGCAAATGCGCCTTCCAGTCTGGCGATCGTGCGTTCTGCCGCCTCGGAGGGGCTCGCTCCTTCCTGCATGAAATATCTGGCCAGCAGGACCACGGTCTCGGTGTCGGTTTCTGTTTCAAACCTGATGCCTTTTGTTGCAAGTTCGTCACGCAGTTCCCGAAAGTTCTCGATGATACCATTGTGAACGACGGTCACCGGCCCGGCGCGATGCGGGTGCGCATTGGCCACGCTGGGGGCGCCATGTGTCGCCCAGCGCGTGTGGCCGATTCCGGCCTTGCCGGGCAAGGGATCGTGCACCAGAAGATCAGACAGGTTGACCAGTTTTCCAACGGCACGCCGCCGGTCAAGCTGCCCTTTGTTTATCGTCGCAATTCCTGCGCTGTCATAGCCGCGATATTCAAGCCGTTTCAGGGCTTCTACGATCAGTGGTGCAACTTCATGCCTCCCCAGTACCCCTACAATACCGCACATCATTTCACCTCTTTATCGCGTCTGGCCTTGGCAGACTTTAACTTTTCAAACAATTTGCGCGCCAACCCCGGTTTTATCTCCTGGCGCGCGCGGGCCACGGCCAGGGCCCCGTCAGGAACATTTTTCGTTATCACGGAACCACTCGCGGTCAGGGCTTCATCCCCGACAGAAACAGGTGCCACCAGCATGGTATTGGAGCCGATGAAGGCGCGGGCACCTATGGTGGTGCGGTGTTTCATGACGCCATCATAATTGCAGGTAATCGTGCCGGCGCCGATATTGGCGGCTTCGCCGATCGTCGCATCGCCGATATAGGAGAGATGGCTTACTTTTGCGCCTTCGGCAATTTGTGCGTTCTTGACCTCGACAAAGTTGCCCACTTTTACCTTTTCGGCAAGTTCGGCGCCGGGGCGTAGGCGGGCAAAAGGGCCGACAGTGGCGCCACGCGAGATATGGCAGCCTTCCAGATGGCAAAAGGCGCGGATGGTCGCGCCTGATTCAACTGTCACCCCGGGCCCAAAGAACACGTTTGGTTCAATGACCGTGTCCCGTCCGACATGGGTATCCAGCGCAAAGAATACCGTTTCGGGGGCGATCAGGGTCACACCCTTTTCAAGGGCAGCCAGGCGTTTGGATTGCTGGAAAAGCGTTTCGGCGCGCGCAAGCTCGGTCCGGGTATTGATGCCCAGGGTCTCGGCCTCGTCGCAGGTGACCGCACCGGCAGAAAGCCCGTGTTCCCGGGCAAGGGCCACAACATCCGTCAGGTAGTATTCACCGCTTGCATTGTTGTTATCAAGCTTTTCCAGCAACGGCATAAGCGCTGTTGCACCTGCTATTATTACCCCGCTATTACAAAGGTTTATCGCCCTCTCTTCATCCGAGGCATCTTTTGCCTCGACGATCCTGACCAGTTGGTCGCCGGACATGACCAGGCGCCCGTAGCGCCCCGGCTCGCGGGCGTTGAACCCGAGCACCACAATATCATGGCCGCCGGCGCGCGCGGCCTGCATGCGGGTAATCGTTTCCGGGCGGATAAAAGGTGTGTCGCCATAGAGCACCAGAATGTCACCGGCAAACCCGGCAAGGGCATTTGCAGCCTGCGCAACCGCGTGGCCGGTTCCCAGCTGTTCCTGCTGGTGGGCAAATTCGATATTCGGATTTTGTGCCTGTGCGGCTTCGATGACCTCTTTGGCGCCCCGCCCGGTGACCACCACGGTTTTTTCGGGCGAAACGGCAGCCCCGGCCGCCAGCGAATGGGCCAGCAGGGGAACACCGCCGAGCGGATGCAAGACCTTTGGCAGATCCGAATTCATCCGGGTTCCCTGGCCGGCGGCTAAAATGATAAGGGCTGTTGGCATGATACTGCTCTGCTTCTTTAACGTTACGGCCCGTTGTATCGCGCCGTTTGCACAGGGCAAGGGCGTAGTCTATCACTTTGGTTTTCGCAACATTACAATGACAGCGGGAAATCGCCAAAGGAGTAGTGATGAGAACAGTTGTTTTTGATCTGGACGGCACGTTGGCTGATACGAGCGGTGATCTGATCTGTGCCGCAAACGCCTGTTTTCAGGCGCTTGGGGCTGCGGATGTGCTGGATCATGAGGCCGATCGCGCCACGGCTTTTCGCGGTGGGCGCGCCATGCTCCGGCTGGGGTTTGAGCGGCTGAACGGGCAGGTGGACGAAACCGAGATTGACGAACATTTTCCGCACTTGTTAGAATTTTATGGAAATAATATCGACCGCTTTACAAAGGTTTACCCTGGTGTTGAGGTGGCATTGGAACAACTGGCACAGGATGGATATGGCTTGGGCGTATGCACCAACAAGCCCGAAGGGCTGGCCGAAACACTGTTGCAACGGCTCGGCCTGAGGCCGTTTTTCGGGGCTTTGGTCGGGGCGGACACGCTGCCGGTTCGCAAGCCGGACCCGGCGCCGCTGTTCGAGGCGGTCGGCAGGTTGGGGGGGCGTCCGGGGCAAAGCCTTCTTGTCGGTGACACCATGACAGACCGTGATTGCGCCAGGGCGGCAAATATTCCCTGTGTGCTGGTCACATTCGGCCCCAATGGCCGTTCTGTGGCGAAATTGTCTCCGGATGCGCTACTGAATGGTTTTGACGAATTGCCGGATCTGGTGCCCGCAGTGCTGGCCCAGGCCGCGCAAACCCCGGCAGCCAGACCGGAAAACAGACAGGAAACCGGCAATGTGTGAGGTATTCAAGGGCAGTTTCACCCAGCAGGAACCGATTTGCGAGGCGGGGATCAAGGCCGCCGTTGAGGTCATGCGCCATGGGCGGCTACACCGCTACAATATTGCCGAAGGCGAAATCGCAGAGACCGCCCGGCTTGAGCAGGAATTCGCAGCCTTCATGGGGACAGATTATTGCCTGGCGGTTGCCTCGGGCGGATACGCGATTGCGCTTGCGCTTCGGGCTGTCGGGGTAAAGGCGGGGGACAGGGTTCTGACAAATGCCTTCACGCTCGCCCCTGTGCCCGGTGCAATAGCGAGCCTTGGCGCCATACCGGTTTTCGTAGAAGTCACGCAAGACCTGACGATTGATCTGGACGATCTGGCCGCCCGGTCAGATCAGGCAAAGGTGTTGCTTCTCAGTCATATGCGCGGCCACATTTGCGATATGGATCGCCTGATGGAGATTTGCGATGCGGCCGGGGTTGTTGTGGTCGAGGACTGCGCCCACACCATGGGTGCCCGCTGGCGCGGTGTCCTCTCGGGGCGGCACGGGGCGGTGGCCTGCTACTCGACCCAGACCTACAAACACATCAACTCTGGCGAAGGCGGGCTGCTTATTTCTGATGATGCGGCCCTGATGGCGCGGGCCATCATGATGTCGGGGTCTTATATGTTGTTCGCGCGCCATACCGCCGCCCCGCCGCCGCAGGAATTTGACTCGATAAAATATGAAATGCCCAACATATCCGGGCGGATGGATAATCTGCGGGCTGCGATCTTGCGGCCACAACTGGCCAGGCTTGCCCAGCAATGCGCCGCCTGGAATGAACGCTACCGCACGGTTGAGAAGGGCCTGCAATCGACGCCGGGGCTGACGGTCATCTCCCGGCCGCGCGAAGAGGAATTTGTCGGTTCCTCAATCCAGTTTCTGCTGCTTGACTGGACGGATGCGGCGATTGCCGGCCTGCTGGATCGTTGTGCCGCCCGCGGGGTGGAGTTGAAATGGTTCGGTGGCGCCGAGCCGGCGGGTTTCACCTCGCGTTATGACAGTTGGCGCTATGCCCCAAGCCAATCCCTGCCACAGAGCGACCGTATCCTGCGCGCCATTGTCGACATGCGCCTGCCGCTGACTTTCAGCCTCGAAGACTGCGCCCAGATTGCCCGGATCATCCGGGCCGAGGTCGGGGCCGTCTGGCAGTCTCCGGGTGTGGCATAGCTTTGCTGTTCAGCGGTGACGGCAGTCACTTTCGGACGCAATAAAGTGAACCTCTGTTAAATCAGCCCACTGCCCACGGGGTTGTCCCTGCCCAACGGTATGCAGCAACCCTTTGTGCATGTGAATTTTTACGGCAATATCCGTGTGCGCGGTGACCGGTTTCTGAGCGGTTCCTGACGGGACATGCCCGCATGGCGGCTGCCGGTGGCTTGCCCGCGCCTGCCGCCACGCGGAAAACCCCCGAAACCGGTTCACAAAACCGGCATTTTTCCTTCACGCCGACGCACACAGGTTTGCACAAGTTTTGACCCTGCGACGGGATTTTCGCGGTTAGTCTGATCCTTGCAGCCCAAGGAAAGGGCTGAAAACCAGTGTGGACCCAATGTTGCAAAGCTGCCCTTTTTCGGTGTGAACCCCTCGTGGCAGATGAATTCCTTGGGCGCCATTTCGCGGCAAGAGGCGGTGAAGGTGCAACTGCCGCTTGCCTGCGGCGGGTCCCGGATGTGGTCCGGGGCCCGAACATATCCGGGCTGCTGCAAGCCCTGGTCA
The DNA here is from genome assembly GCA_026984915.1 of Marinosulfonomonas sp. Taxonomy (GTDB): domain Bacteria; phylum Pseudomonadota; class Alphaproteobacteria; order Rhodobacterales; family Rhodobacteraceae; genus WFVA01. The sequence continues at coordinate 5,857 of JALSRG010000111.1, forward strand.
GGCTGTTAATCCCGGACCGGGCGCGATCGCATATGCGCCTGCCGGGCAAAGAGAAGGGCCGCGATCGTCAGCACGACATAAAGCCCGCCGATAAAGGCCATCTGGGCAGGATCATGCTGATATTCGTACCAGAAGATAATGATGGTTCCGGTTGCCAGTGTTCCCATCGACAGCCAGGTCATCAGCACATGTGATTCGGTTTTTTCGCGCAGACGGTAGTTGGCGACCGCCATCAGGAACGACACGACAAGAAAGGTGATCGACCCGAATTCAAGGATCATGCGCAAGCCCCCGATCAGGATCAGCAGCGATGCCGTCGTGGCCATGGTCAGGATGGCGTGCACCGGGATCATGCCGCGGCGCTGGTCCAGAAAACGGGGAAAATAGCCGTCATCGGCGATTTTCGCCATTTGCCGCGAGGCCCCGAAAAGCGTGCCGGAAATTGCGCTCATCGTGGCCAGAACCGCCCCCAGAACCACGGCGCGCCCGCCCCAGACCCCCAGCACGTCGGCCGCGCCGGCGGCCAGGGCATATTCCTTGTTCTTTATGATGTCCTGAAAGGGAATGGCCAGCACGGCCCCGAGTGCCACGACCACATAGATGAAGGCCACCAGCGCCACCGCGGTATAGATCGCCCTGGGCATATTGCGCTTGGGGCTTTCCATTTCTTTCACGGCGTTGATCACCAGTTGAAAGCCTTCGTAAGCGACAAAGGTGATAGAGGCGACGGTAAGCAGCCCCATGAAGCTCAGCGGCGGGCTATCCTTGGCAAGCTGGGGCAGCGTCGCATCGGCATTGGCCCAGAGAATTGCGGAAATGGTCAGCAGGATCAGCACCTTGACGTAAACCATGACGTCCTCGATATGGCCCATGCCCTTGACGCTCCAGACATTGATCAGGGCAAAAACCCAGATCACCGCCCAGGAAACCACTTTTCGGGCCCATTCGCTATCTGCCCAATCCGTGGCGCTGAGCGCATAGGAACTGAAGGTATAGGCATAGAGCGCAAGCGTCGAGATGTAGCCGAAAATCGTCCACCAGCCCACCGCCGAGGCTGCATGGCGCGCCTCGGGAAAGCTGCGTTTGAAAAAGGAATAGGTGGCGCCTTCGTCCATGAAATATTTGCCAAGCTGTACATAGGAATAGGCCGCAAGCGCAGCCACCCCGCCGCCAAGCCCGATCGCCAGGGGCGACCAAACACCAACCATCGAAACAGATATGCCAAGCACGGTAAAAATACCGCCGCCGATCATGCCACCAACCGCAATGGCCACAAGTTCTTTCAGCCCCAGCGGTTTTTCTGTCTTTTTGCTCTGCGGCATATGAATTGTCCTTTTATTCAAGCGTAACAAATGGCGGTACGTCATTGGCTTTGCAACCCCTCGCAGAATCATTGACGTTTTACCCGCCAGCGGGTTATTTATTGAACACTCGTTCAATAAAATAGCCACAGGAGAATTGGCCATGTTCAACGCGGTAATGAATTTTGATCTGGGTGAGGATGTGAATGCGATGCGCGACATGGTGCATCGCTTTGCCCAGGACCGGATCAAGCCGATTGCCGCCGAGGTGGACCAAAAGAACGAATTCCCCAATGATTTGTGGCGCGAGTTTGGCGAAATGGGCCTGCTGGGGGTGACGACGCCGGAAGAATATGGCGGGGCGGATATGTCTTACCTCGCGCATGTTGTGGCGGTCGAGGAAATCGCACGGGCGTCGGCCTCGGTGGCGCTGTCTTATGGCGCGCATTCCAATCTCTGTGTGAACCAGATCAAGCGCAACGGTACGCAAGAGCAGAAGATGAAATACCTGCCCAGGCTGATCTCGGGCGAACATGTCGGCGCATTGGCGATGAGCGAGGCAGGGGCCGGCTCGGACGTGGTTTCGATGAAGCTGAAGGCGGAAAAGAAGAACGGCTATTACACCCTGTCGGGCACCAAATACTGGATCACAAACGGGCCGGATGCCGATATCATCGTGGTTTACGCCAAGACCGATCCCGAGGCCGGCGCGCGCGGCATCACGGCGTTTATTGTGGAAACCGGTGTGAAAGGCTTTTCCACCAGCCCGCATTTCGACAAGCTGGGGATGCGCGGCTCCAACACCGCCGAGCTGATCTTTGAGGATGTCGAGGTGCCGTTTGAAAACGTGCTTGGCGAGGAAGGGCGCGGCGTGGCCGTGCTGATGTCCGGTCTGGATTATGAACGGGTGGTTTTGTCGGGTATCGGCACCGGCATCATGGCCGCCTGTATGGACGAGGTGATGCCCTATATCGCCGAGCGCAAGCAGTTCGGACAACCGATCGGCAATTTCCAACTGATGCAGGCCAAGGTGGCCGATATGTATACGGCGATGAACTCGGCCCGCGCCTATACCTACGAGGTGGCCAAGGCCTGTGATCGTGGCGAGGTCACGCGACAGGATGCGGCGGCCTGTGTGCTTTATGCTTCCGAACAGGCAATGGTGCAGGCGCATCAGGCGGTGCAGGCAATGGGCGGTACAGGGTATATGAACGAAAGCACGGTTTCACGCCTGATGCGCGACGCAAAACTGATGGAGATTGGCGCAGGAACCAGTGAAATCCGCCGGATGCTGATCGGGCGGGAACTGATGGGAGCGATGAAGTGAAAGTGACTGTATTTGTAATAAGTATTCTTGCCACCCCGCTTTGGGCTGATGAGGGCATGGTTGAACGCTATGGTCCCTTGCTGACCCAATGCTATGCGCAGGCTGCGGATGCTGCGGCGATGAAAGAGTGCATCGGCCTGATGTCGGGCAACTGCATGGCGCGCGAGGAACAGGGCAAAACCACATATGGCATGGCAACCTGCACCGCCTCCGAGACCGAGGTTTGGGACAGGTTTCTGAATGACGAATACCGCCAGACGATGGCGAATATGAAGGCGCTGGACAAGGACGACGAAGAATTGTTCCCCGAATTTGCCAACCGTGCCGATGCGTTGAAGAAGGCACAGCGGGCCTGGCTGGTCTACCGCGATGCGGCCTGTGATCTGGAATATGCAATGCCCGGGGCGGGGTCCCTCCGGCAGTTGACCGGAACGGGCTGTGTGATGCAGATGACGGCCGAGCGCACGATCGAATTGAAGCAGATGCGGGAGATTGAACAATGACGAAAAACGGCTGGATATACGTTTTGGGAATACTGCTGATTTCGGGGGCCGCAAATGCGCAGGAACTGGTGTTTTCGATGCAGGCCACGGATGCCTGTATTGCCGACAGGGGGCACGAAGGGGCGGCGGAGCAATGCATCGGGGAATCCGCCAATCTTTGCATGGAGCGCACCGATGGCGGGCAAAGCACTGCCGGAATGGTTGCCTGCATGGGGGCCGAGCTTGAGGCGTGGGATAAGCGATTGAACACAGCCTATGCCGAACTGATGGCGCGGGAAAAGGCGGAAGACAAGGAAATGGCCGATCTGGGGTCGGCCGCGCCAAAACAGTCACCGGCTTTGCTGGACATGCAGCGCAAATGGATCGCCTATCGTGATGCCCGTTGTGACTATATCGGCGCGCAATGGGGTGGCGGGAGCGGCACAGGGCCGGCCGTGCAGGGCTGCCATATGGTGATGACAGGCAAACAGGCGCTGTTCCTGCAACAGATGCTGACGGATTACTGAGGGTATAATGGCGAAACTGAACAGCACGGCACTGCCGTCCTCCGAAACCTTCCAGACCAACCGCGAGGGGCATCTAAAGGCTCTGGCGGTGATCCGCGAGGCGGCGGCTTTGGCGGCGGCGGGCGGCGGGGAACGGTCGCGTGCGCGGCATCTGTCGCGGGGCAAGATGTTGCCGCGCGAGAGGGTGGCAAACCTGCTGGATGCGGGGTCGCCTTTCTTGGAAATCGGCGCGACGGCGGCGCATGGCATGTATGATGGCGCGGCCCCCTGTGCCGGTGTGATCGCCGGTGTCGGGCAGGTGCACGGGCGCGACGTGATGGTGGTGTGCAATGACGCCACCGTCAAGGGCGGCACCTATTATCCGATGACGGTGAAAAAGCACCTGCGCGCGCAGGAGATTGCCGAGGAATGCAACCTGCCCTGCGTCTATCTGGTTGATAGCGGCGGGGCGAACCTGCCCAATCAGGACGAGGTCTTTCCCGACCGCGACCATTTCGGGCGGATTTTCTATAATCAGGCGCGGATGTCTGCTGCGGGCATTGCCCAGATCGCCGTGGTGATGGGGTCTTGCACGGCGGGCGGGGCCTATGTGCCGGCGATGTCGGATGTGTCGATTATCGTCAAGGAACAAGGCACGATCTTTCTGGCGGGACCGCCGCTCGTGAAGGCCGCGACCGGCGAGGTTGTTACCGCCGAGGATCTGGGCGGCGGGGATGTGCATACGCGCCTGTCCGGTGTTGCGGACTATCTGGCCGAGGATGATACCCACGCGCTGGCGCTGGCGCGGGAAGCGGTGCGCAATCTGAACGGCGGCGGCGGGGTGAACCCCGCCCTACGGATGGTTGCCCCCGAGGAGCCGGCCTATGACGCGGAGGAATTGTTGGGGGTGGTGCCGGCTGATTTGCGCACGCCTTATGACATTCGCGAGGTGATCGCCCGGGTGGTGGACGGCAGCCGGTTTGACGAATTCAAGGCACGCTTTGGCGAAACGCTGGTGACGGGGTTTGCGCATCTGAAAGGCATCCCCGTCGGGATCATCGCCAACAACGGCGTGCTGTTTTCCGAAGCCGCCCAGAAGGGCGCGCATTTTGTCGAACTGTGCAGCCAGCGCAATATCCCCCTGATATTCCTGCAAAATATCACCGGTTTCATGGTGGGCCGGAAATATGAAAACGAGGGCATCGCGCGGCACGGGGCCAAGCTGGTGACGGCGGTGGCAACCACCAATGTGCCCAAGGTGACGATGGTGATCGGCGGCAGTTTTGGCGCGGGCAACTACGGCATGGCCGGTCGGGCCTATCAGCCGCGGTTCATGTGGTCCTGGCCCAACAGCCGGATTTCAGTGATGGGTGGCGAGCAGGCGGCGGGGGTTCTGGCCACGGTGAAACGCGATGCGATCGAGCGGAATGGCGGCGAATGGTCGGTTGAGGATGAGGCGGCGTTCAAGCAGCCAACGATTGATATGTTCGAGGCGCAGAGCCATCCGCTCTATGCCTCGGCGCGCCTGTGGGACGACGGGGTGATTGACCCGCGCAAGACGCGCGATGTGTTGTGGCTGAGCTTGCGAGCCGCACTGAATGCACCGATTGAGGAAACGAAGTTCGGGGTGTTTCGGATGTGAATCTGGCCGGTATGGAAAGGGTATGGAAAGCATATGGATTTCGTATGGCTGAGGAGCAGAAGGATTTCATGCCTCCGGCGGGGATATTTGAGGAACAAAGATGATCCGGACACGGCTGACAGCGCGTTATCATCTGACCCACCCGATCCTGTCGGCACCAATGGCGCTTGCCTCGGGCGGGGCTTTGGCGGCGGCGGTGAGCCGGGCGGGTGGCCTCGGGTTCATTGGCGGGGCCTATGGCGATGCGGCCTGGATCATGCGGGCGTTTCAGGAGGCCGGCGGGGCACGGGTTGGCTGTGGATTTATTACATGGAAGCTGGCCGAGACCCCGGAGTTGTTGACACGGGTTCTGGAGCGCAGGCCAGCAGCCCTGTTTTTGTCGTTTGGTGATCCGGCCCCCTTTGCCGACCAGATCGCGACGGCGGGTGTCCCGCTGATCTGTCAGGTGCAGACATTGCGCGACGCACAGCATGCGGCGGATGTCGGCGCAGATGTGATTGTGGCACAAGGGGCCGAGGCCGGCGGGCATGGCGAGAAACGCGCGACGATGACGCTGGTGCCTGAAGTGGCCGACTGGCTGGCGGTTCATGCGCCGGATGTGCTGTTGCTGGCCGCGGGCGGCATTGCGGACGGGCGCGGTTTGGCGGCCAGTCTGATGCTGGGGGCGGACGGGGTTCTGGTTGGTTCACGCCTGTGGGCCAGTACCGAAAGTCTGGCGCATCCCGAGATGGTGAAGGCGGCGATTGCCGCAACGGGGGATGATACGATCCGCTCAACCGTGATGGATGTGGCGCGGGGCCTGAACTGGCCCGCGCGCTATACGGCGCGGGTTTTGAAGAATGCGTTTACGGACCGCTGGCACGATGATCCGGGCGGGTTGTTGCGGCTGGCCGAGACCGAGGCCGCGCGTTGGTCGGCCGCCTGGGAGGCGGGAGACGTCGAGGTGGCCAATACCTTTGTCGGGGAAGTGGCGGGGTTGATCCGCGGGTGCGAGCCGGCGGGAGAGATTGTCAGGGCTATGGCCACCGAGGCCGAGGCCTTGTTGCAGGGGTTCAGTGGCGCATGACAGCGAGAGCAGGAACCAGCCCGGAGCGGGGCAGACGGGGGCTGCGATGAGGTGGCGTGGGCGCAGGAATTTACGTGTTGTGCACCGCCGCCCCGAACGGTGGGACATGGGGGTGCCGCGTGGGCGACGCAAAGGACGGTTCAACAGGTTTGACAGGAAAGTCGGGCTGTTCGGGCTTTTGATATTTGTACTCTGGTTCGGGCCTTTGCTGGCTATCGCCGTCAAAGGCTGGCTTCAAAAGACTGAAGGATGCCGGATTGTCGGTGTTGTTGACGGGGATACGGTGCGGATGATTTGCCCGGCCTCTGGCTATGAACGGGGACGGCTGCTGGGTTTTGACACGCCTGAGATGAAGGCGCGCTGTCCGTCAGAACTCTACCGGGCCATCAGGGCGACTTATTTCCTGAAATGGCAGTTGCTGAAGGCGGGTAAAATCAGCGCCCTGCCCAGAGATCATGACCGCTATGGCCGGCGGCTGGTGTTTGTTGTGGTTGATGGTCGGCCGTTGAGTGACGTGATGATAGAGGCTGGTATGGCGCGGCCATATGCCGGGGGCAAGCGGCGCGGATGGTGCAGCTGATGACGGATGATCGGGAGAAAACGGATGTTCACTAAAATACTGATCGCGAACCGGGGTGAGATTGCCTGCCGGATAATCGAGAGCGCGCAGCGCCTGGGTGTGGCGACGGTGGCGGTTTATTCGGATGCGGATGCGCGGGCCAAACATGTGGCGATGGCGGATGAGGCGGTGCATATCGGTGGTCCGGCCCCGGCCGACAGTTATCTGCGCGGGGATGTGATTATCGCGACCGCGCTGGAAACGGGCGCGCAGGCGATTCATCCGGGCTATGGTTTCTTGTCTGAAAACCCTGATTTTGTCGCCGCGGTCGAGACGGCGGGGCTGGTGTTTATCGGCCCGTCGGCACAGGCGATCCGCGCCATGGGGCTGAAGGATGCGGCCAAGGCGCTGATGCACAGGGCCGGGGTGCCGGTGGTGCCGGGCTATCACGGCAGCAATCAGGATGATGCGCATCTGGCCGGGGCGGCGGACGCGATTGGCTATCCGGTCCTGATCAAGGCGGTTGCCGGCGGTGGTGGCAAGGGCATGCGGCTGGTTGAGGGGGCTGATGCGTTCCGGCAGGCGTTGGATTCAGCGCGTAGCGAGGCCAAAAATGCCTTTGGCAACAGCGATGTGCTGGTTGAAAAATACATCCGGAAACCGCGGCATATCGAGGTTCAGATTTTCGGGGACGGGCAACGGGCGGTACATCTGTATGAGCGCGACTGTTCGTTGCAGCGCCGGCATCAGAAGGTGATGGAAGAGGCTCCGGCACCGGGTATGACACCTGAAATGCGCGCGGCCATGGGGGCGGCGGCGGTGCAGGCGGCCGAGGCGATCAGCTATAGTGGCGCCGGTACGGTGGAGTTTATCGTCGATGCGTCCGACGGGCTGCGCCCGGACGGGTTCTGGTTCATGGAAATGAACACACGTTTGCAGGTGGAACATCCGGTGACCGAGGCGGTGACCGGCATTGATCTGGTGGAATGGCAGTTGCGGGTGGCGGCGGGAGAGCCACTGCCTTTGACGCAGGACGACATCACGCTGAGGGGCCATGCGTTCGAGGCCCGGCTCTATGCCGAGGATGTGCCGGCGGGGTTCTTGCCGGCCACCGGCACATTGGAGCATCTGGCCTTTGCGCCGGGTGTGCGGGTGGATAGCGGTGTGCGCCCGGGTGATGTGATTTCACCCTATTACGACCCGATGATTGCCAAGATCGTAACGCAGGGTCCGACGCGCGATATTGCCTTGGCGCGTCTGCGTCGCGCGCTGGCGAAAACCCGGGTGGCCGGCTGTGTCACCAACCTTGCGTTTCTGTCGGCCCTGACCCGGCATGCGGGTCTTGTTGCGGGCGATGTGGATACGGATCTGATCGGGCGGGATCTGGCCGGGTTGACGCAACCGCAGGCGCCGGACACGGCTTTGCTGGCGCTGGCGGCAATTGGCGTTGCCGGGCTGATGAAGCCACCGGCACCGGAGCAGGGCTTTGCCCTGTGGCAGCCGTTGCGCCATACGGTTGGTTTTGAGGTCGACGGTGCGGTGATGACGGCCGGTTTGCAGGTCAGATCGCCCGGGCATGTACTGGTGGGGCTGGGGGATCTGCGTTATGACTGTGTTCGGGCAGCGGGCGGGACCTGGATGGTTGATGGTGTCAAGGTCGGAGCCGAGGTTGTCGAAACGCGTGAGGGAGTTTGTGTTTTCGGGCCGCAGACCGTTTGTGTGCGGGCCATTGATCCGCTGGAGCGGGACAGTTCTGCCGCCGGGGACGGCAACCTGATCGAGGCGCCGATGCCCGGACTGGTCAAGGCCATGTTTGCCCGGCCGGGCCAGGCGGTGCACAAAGGCGATCGTCTGGCCATCCTGGAGGCGATGAAGATGGAGCACGCCCTGCTGGCGGCGCGGGATGGGGTGGTGGCCGAGGTGTTGGTGAGGGAAGGTGACCAGGTCGAGGCCGGGGCGGCGCTGATCCGGCTGGAAGAGACAACTTGATGGAGGCCCTGCGGGCCGCTGCATGTCTCGGCCCCGCCGGGGGGCCTCGGGCGGTCTGCGGTGCGGATGTTTTGGCCATTTGGAAGGACAGGCGATGATTACCTTGCATCATGTGGCGCAGGCCCGCAGTTTCCGCATTCTCTGGCTGCTTGAGGAAATGGGGCTGGAATACCGGTTGCGGCACTGGAATTTTTTCGACAAGTCGCTGCGCAGTGATGAATTTCGCGCGTTGTCGCCGGCGGCCCGGGTTCCGGCGCTGGAGATTGACGGGCAGGTGTTGTTTGAATCCGGTGCGATCATCGAATACCTGCTGGAAACGCGGCCGCATCTGGGGCTGTTGCGCCCGCCGGGTGACGCCGAGCGGGCCGCATGGCTGCAATGGCTGCATTTTGCCGAAACCATCGGCCAGCATCTGGCCAACCTGACCCAGCATCATATTGCCCTGCGTGAGGAGTGGATGCGCTCACCAACCGTGATGCGGCTGGAGGCCCGGCGGCTTGAGAAGGTTCTGGAGGTTGTGGAACGCAGCGTGGCCGGGCATGACTGGCTGTTGCCAAGCGGGTTTACGGCGGTGGATGTGGCGGTGGGCTATGGTGTGGTGATCGCGCGCCGTTTCGTGCCGCCGCGCCTGTTGCCGGCGCTTGACGGGTACTATCGGCGCATTGCCGCGCGCCCCGCTTACCGGCGGGCACTGGCGCAAGATGGTGAAAGCATGATTTATACAAGAGACTTCTATCCGCCCCCCGAGGAGACGCAGCCATGAAAGGGACCGCCATGAAAGAGCAAGTGGAAATCTTTGAGGTCGGGCCGCGCGACGGTTTGCAGAACGAGACGCGGCTTATTCCGGTTGCGGAAAAGATCGCGCTGATTGACGCGCTGTCGGATGTCGGGTTTCAGCATATCGAGGTGGCCAGTTTTGTTTCACCGAAATGGGTGCCGCAGATGGCGGACAGTGACGCGGTGCTGGCCGGGATCAGCCGCAAACCGGGCCTGGCCTATACGGCACTGGTGCCGAACATGCAGGGGTATGAGGCGGCGATTGCCGCGGGTGTTGACGAGGTCGCCATTTTCGCCTCGGCCTCGGAAGGGTTCAGCCAGAAGAACATCAATTGCAGCATCGCCGAGAGTTTCGAGCGGTTTGCGCCGATTCTGGCTGCGGCGCGACATGCGGATATTCCGGTACGCGGTTATGTGTCCTGCGTGACGGATTGCCCCTATGACGGGCCTGTGGCGCCGGATGCGGTGGCCAGGGTTGCGGCGGATTTGTTTGCGGCGGGGTGTTATGAGATTTCGTTGGGCGACACGCTGGGCAAGGCCACGCCGGACAGTGTGGCGCGCATGCTGATTGCCGTGTTGAAAGAGGTGCCCGCCCACCGGCTGGCCGGGCATTTCCATGATACCGAAGGCCGGGCAATTGCCAATATTGATGCCTCGCTGGCGCTGGGGTTGCGGGTTTTTGATACAGCGGCCGGTGGATTGGGGGGCTGCCCCTATGCTCCCGGTGCGGCCGGCAATGTCGCCACCGAAGCCGTGGCGGCGCATCTGGCGGCCCTGGGGTTTGAAACCGGGCTGGATACAACAAAGCTGGAAGCGGCGGCAGAACTGGCCCGCCGGATGAGGATTGGCGGCGATGTTTGAAACACTTGAGGTGAAAACCGATGCGCGCGGGGTGGCGTTGCTGACCCTGAACCGACCGGACAAGCACAATGCCCTTTCCGCGCTGATGATTGACGAGTTGACCAGGGCGGCCGCACAGTTGGGCCAGGACCCGGGCGTGCGGGTGGTGGTGCTGACCGGGGCGGGGCGCAGTTTTTGCGCTGGTGGTGATCTGGGCTGGATGCAGCAGCAAATGCAGGCGGACCCGGCAACGCGGGCCAGCGGGGCCCGCAAGCTGGCAGAGATGCTGCAGGCGCTCAACAGCCTGCCAAAACCGCTGATCGGCCGCATTCAGGGCCAGGCCTTTGGCGGCGGGATCGGCATGATGAGCGTTTGCGACGCGGCCATTGGCGTTGCGGGTGCACGATTCGGGCTGACGGAAACGCGGCTGGGGCTGATCCCGGCCACCATCGGCCCCTATGTGGTGGCCCGCATGGGCGAGGCCAAAGCGCGCCGGGTTTTCATGTCGGCGCGGGTGTTTGGCGCGGATGAGGCGGTTGATCTGGGCCTGCTGGCACGCGCTGTTGCGCCTGGGGATCTGGACGCGGCCGTTACAGCGCAGGTTACCCCGTATCTGGCCTGTGCCCCCGGAGCGGTTGCCCGGGCCAAGGCGCTGGTGCGCAAACTGGGGCCGGTGATTGACGAGACTGTGATCGACCATACGATTGCCGCCCTGACCGCGTGCTGGGAAGGGGGCGAGGCGCGCGAGGGAATCGCCGCGTTTTTCGAAAAACGCCCGCCGCGATGGGCCGACAAGGGGTCGTGATCCGCAAAACCCGGTCAGGGGTGTGGAATTCAGCACACCATTGCATACATTTTTTCGCTATACGGCCGACAATGCGCATTTTGGGGCATGCCTTGTGTTGACCCCCTCATGAGGCAGGTTTAAACCCCAATGAAAGACAACGCCCCCATGACCACGGGGCGCGAAAAATAAAAAGGGAAGGAGCCAACCTTGGATGAGCTGCTGAGAGAATATCTTCCTGTCCTGATTTTTGCCGGAATGGCCGTGGCGCTGGGGATCGTTCTGATCCTTGCGGCAGTGATTCTGGGGCCGACCAACTCTGACCCGGAAAAGCTGTCGGCCTATGAATGCGGCTTCAACGCCTTTGATGATTCAAGAATGCGTTTCGAGGTCCGGTTCTATCTGGTGTCGATCCTGTTCATCATCTTTGATCTGGAAATTGCATTTCTGTTTCCCTGGGCGGTCGCGTTCAAGGATGTGGGGATGCTCGGGTTCTGGTCGATGATGGTGTTTCTGGCCGTTCTGACCATCGGCTTTGCCTATGAGTGGAAGAAAGGGGCCCTGGAATGGGAGTGATGACCGGAGCCAATCAGGCCGGCGTTGACAAGGAATACACGACGCAGGAACTGAACCGCGATCTGCAGGACAAGGGCTTTTTGCTGACCTCCTCCGAGGACATCATCAACTGGGCCCGCACCGGCAGCCTGCACTGGATGACCTTTGGTCTGGCCTGTTGTGCGGTGGAGATGATGCACACGGCGATGCCGCGCTATGATGTCGAGCGCTATGGCTTTGCCCCGCGCGCCAGCCCGCGCCAGTCGGACGTGATGATCGTGGCCGGCACGCTGACCAACAAGATGGCGCCGGCGCTGCGCAAGGTTTACGACCAGATGCCCGAGCCGCGCTATGTGATCTCGATGGGCAGTTGCGCCAATGGCGGCGGTTACTATCACTACAGCTATTCGGTGGTGCGGGGCTGTGACCGCATCGTGCCGGTCGATATTTATGTGCCGGGATGTCCGCCGACGGCCGAGGCGCTGGTCTACGGGGTGTTGCAACTGCAACGCCGTATCCGCCGCACCGGCACACTGAAAAGGTAACGCCATGTCTGAAGACACCAGAATTCAGGAATTGAACGAGCTTGGCGCCCTGATCGAGGCCAAGAAGCCGGACAGTGTTCTGTCCTGGTCGGTTGAGGTGGGGCAGCTGACGGTCATTGTGGCACCCTCTGCCCTGCTGGGCTTTACCGAATTCCTGCAAACGGATGCGTCCTGCAAGTTCAGCCTGCTGATTGATGTGACGGCCGTCGACTACCCCGAGCGCGATAAGCGATTTGATGTGGTGTACCACTATCTGTCGATGTACCAGAATCAGCGTATCCGGGTGAAATGCGCAATCCGCGAGGATGAGATTCTGCCCTCGATCACCGGCTTGCATCCGGGTGCCGGCTGGTTTGAGCGGGAAATTTTCGACATGTTCGGCATCCTGTTCTCTGGCAACACCGACATGCGCCGCCTGCTGACGGATTACGGGTTCCGCGGCCATCCGCTGCGCAAGGACTTTCCGACCACGGGCTATGTCGAGCTGCGCTATGACGAATCCGAAAAACGTGTGGTCTATGAGCCGGTGAAGCTGGTTCAGGAATACCGCCAGTTCGATTTCATGTCGCCCTGGGAGGGTGCCGAATACATCCTTCCGGGTGACGAAAAAGGTGATGCCGCCAAAGAGGGTGCAAAATGATGGATGGCTCAAAGGGTTTTGAAGATGCGCTGAGCGGCGAGCAGCGTATCCGCAATTTCAACATCAATTTCGGCCCGCAGCACCCGGCGGCGCATGGTGTGCTGCGACTGGTGCTGGAACTGGACGGCGAGATCGTCGAGCGCGCCGATCCGCATATCGGCCTGTTGCACCGCGGCACCGAAAAGCTGATGGAGAGCCGCACCTATCTGCAGAACCTGCCCTATTTCGACCGGCTGGACTACGTGGCGCCGATGAACCAGGAACACGCCTGGTGCCTGGCGATCGAAAAACTGTGCGATATTGAAATCCCACGGCGTGCCAGCCTGATCCGGGTGCTTTATTCGGAAATCGGCCGCATTCTGAACCACCTGCTGAACATCACCACCCAAGGGAACGATGTCGGCGCGCTGACGCCGCTGACCTGGGGCTTTGAAGAACGCGAAAAGCTGATGGTGTTTTACGAGCGTGCCTGTGGCGCCCGGCTGCACGCGGCCTATTTCCGCCCCGGCGGCGTACATCAGGATCTGCCGCCCAGGCTGATTGACGATATCGACGCCTGGACGGAAACCTTTCCGCAGGTCATCGACGACATCAGCGGTCTGCTGACGGAAAACCGGATTTTCAAGCAACGCAATGCGGATATCGGCGTTGTCACCGAGCAGGATATCATGGACTGGGGCTTCTCTGGCGTGATGGTGCGCGGATCGGGCCTGGCCTGGGATCTGCGCCGCGCCCAGCCTTATGAATGCTATGACGAGTTCGAGTTTGACATTCCGATCGGAAAGAACGGCGATTGCTATGATCGTTATCTGGTGCGGATGCAGGAAATGCGCGAAAGCCTGAAGATCATTCGTCAGGCCTGCGAAAAGCTGCGCAACGAGCCGGGCGATGTGCTGGCCCGTGGCAAGCTGGCCCCGCCACCACGCGCGGAAATGAAAACCTCGATGGAAGCGCTGATCCATCACTTCAAGCTCTATACCGAAGGGTTCCACGTTCCCGCTGGCGAGGTCTATGCCGCAGTCGAGGCGCCCAAGGGCGAGTTTGGCGTCTATCTTGTGTCGGACGGCAGCAACAAACCTTATCGGGCCAAGATCCGCGCGCCGGGATACGCGCATTTGCAGGCGATGGACCATATCGCCACCGGCCACCAACTGGCCGATGTGGCGGCGATCATTGGCTCGCTGGATGTGGTGTTTGGGGAGATCGACAGATGAGGAAACTGGCTGCCCCGTTGCTGATCTGCGCCGCACTGTTTGCCGGCCCTGCCCAGGCCCAGGACAACGGCGGTACGTTTACCGATGCCGAGCGGGCAAAATTTGTAACTGTTGTTGTGGCAATGGATTGCCACATCACCGATCAGAATGCCGAGATGATCGCGAAGGAAACCGGGTTCTCGGACCAGAAACTGCAAGCGATCCTGACGGATTTCATCCAGGCTGACGAGGTCAAGCCGGACGGCACGGGCAAGGGTATCGTGTTGCTGAACGAGGAGTGTTCGTAGATGCTGCGCCGTCTGTATCATACCCAACCCGAAACATTCGCCTTTACGCCCGCCAACCAAAAATGGGCCGAAGCGCAAATCACCAAATACCCCGAAGGCCGTCAGGCCAGTGCGATTATCGCGCTGCTCTGGCGGGCGCAGGAACAGGAGGGCTGGCTGACCCGCCCGGCGATCGAACATGTGGCCGATATGCTGGGGCTGGCGCATATCCGGGCGCTGGAGGTAGCGACGTTTTACTTCATGTTCCAGTTGCAACCGGTTGGCGCCGTGGCGCATGTGCAGGTCTGCGGCACCACACCGTGCATGTTGTGTGGATCGGAGGACCTGATCGCTGTCTGCCGCGAAAAGATTGCCGAAAAACCGCATACGCTCTCGGCGGACGGCAAGCTCAGCTGGGAAGAGGTCGAATGTCTGGGGGCCTGTTCAAATGCACCGATGGCGCAGATCGGCAAGGATTATTACGAGGATCTGACCGCCGCGCGGTTTGGCGAGATTCTGGACGAACTGTCCGCCGGTCGGGTGCCGGTGCCGGGGCCGCAAAACGGCCGCTATGCCGCCGAGCCGCTCAGCGGGCTGACCAGCCTGAAGGACCATGAAAGCGGCCGCACGCAGTATAACGCCAGCGTGCAGCGGGCGGTGGATATTGGCGACACGGTCAAGCGGATTGACGGCAGCGAAGTACCGCTGCGCACGCCGTGGCTGGGCGGCAAGGCCAAGACGGCAGCGGCAGAGAAGCCGGTTTCGAAACCGGCGGCAAAATCCGCCGCAAAGCCTGCCGTGCAAAGGGGCACCAAGACAACCGTGAAGAAAGCGGCCGTGAAGAAACCAGCGGCGAAAACCGCCGGCAAGCCCGCAGCCCGGCCGGTGGCCAGGGATGGCAAGCCGGAGTTGCTGAAAAAGGCACGTGCCGGCGGGCCGGATGATCTGAAAATGATCAAGGGCGTTGGCCCGAAACTGGAAAAACTGCTGCACAAGCTGGGTATTTTCCATTTTGATCAGGTCGCTGGCTGGCGCAAGAAAGAGGTTGCGTGGGTTGACGAGCACCTGGAAGGTTTCAAGGGCCGTGTCAGCCGCGACGAATGGGTAAAACAGGCGAAAATTCTGGCCAGGGGTGGCCAGACAGAGTTTTCGAACAAAGTGAAAAAGGGCGGTGTGTACTAGCACCGCGGCATGAAATAATGAGGTTTTCGGGGTCGTGAGTAAAGTGGCAAGACAATTCAAAAAGAAAACCGCCGCCCGGTCGGGCAGGCGGTACAATGTCTGCCGCACTGTAATTCAACAAGAACTTCAACAGGGGTTTAAGAAATGAGTAATGAAAACCAAGACGGACTATTTTCCTGCAATAATCTTTGCTGGATCACTGGCGCGCTGTTCGGGCTTGCCGGCTATCTGATCTTCTCCGGCCGGTTTGGCTGGTCAACACTGCTGTCACTGATTCTTGCCCTGGCGCTTCTTGTGCTGGTGGCGTGGCTGCTGAAAAAACTGTTCTGCATCGATGTGCCCGAGGGGCATCACACCGATAACCGGGAAACACGTGTAGCCCTGGCCTCGGATGAAATGGCGGAAATGGATCGTGTCGAGCGAGAAGCGCTGGCCACGGTTCCCGACCTGCCGAAAGTGGCAACCTTGCCGGACCCGTTGCTGGAGGCTTCCGAGGTTCTTGGTGAGGAAGAGCAGGCGGCGGCAGAAGCAGAAGCGCAGGCCAAGGCCGAGGCAGAAGCGCAGGCCAAAGCCGAAGCGGAGGCAAGGGCAAGGCAGGAGGCGGATGCCCGCGAAGCGGCCGAACGGGCCAAAGCGGCAGAGGCGGCAGAGGCGGCGGAAAAAGCCCGCAAGGCCGCCACCAGAAAAGCCGCGGCAAAGCCGGGCGACGCTGTTGTTGCTGCGGTTGAGGACACCAAGGCACGCGCCGCTGCCGGCAAAAAGACCACCACACGCAAGAAGGCAGCCAAAACCGCCAGCAAACCCGCCGCAAGACCGGTGGCCAAGGATGGCAAACCGGAATTGCTGACCAAGCCGCGCGGTGGCAAGGCCGATGATCTGAAACAGATCAAGGGCGTTGGTCCCAAGCTTGAAAAACTGTTGAACAAGCTGGGGGTCTATCACTTTGATCAGGTCGCCGGCTGGCGCAAGAAAGAGGTCGAATGGGTTGACGAGCACCTGGAAGGTTTCAAGGGCCGTGTCAGCCGCGACGAGTGGGTGAAACAGGCCAAGGTGCTGGCCAGGGGCGGCGAGACCGAGTTCTCCAACCGCGTGAAAAAAGGCAAGGTTTACTAGGGTAGAATGGCATTGGGCAGCAATCCACATAACGCAGAGGAGCTGATCCTGGCACGGCGGGCACGCATGGTCGCCATCGTCATTGCCGTGACCATGCTGCTGTGGATGGCGGCGCAATGGGCCGGCGCGCGATATGGTTGGGCGCCGCGCTTTGCCTTTCTGTTTGACCTTGCCGCCCTGGCCGGATTCATCTGGGCCATGACCGTAACATACCAGATCTGGCGCCGCCGCAGGGACATGCGCCAGGACACAGAGGAATAGCGCAGATGCTGAAGGATCAGGACCGGATATTCACGAACCTTTACGGCATGCATGACCGCACGCTGGCGGGCGCGCGCAAGCGTGGCCAGTGGGACGGCACCGCACGGATCATCAAAAAGGGCCGTGACTGGATCGTGGATGAGATGAAATCATCCGGTCTGCGCGGCCGGGGTGGTGCCGGTTTTCCGACCGGTCTGAAATGGTCGTTCATGCCCAAGGAGAGCGACGGGCGCCCGGCCTATCTGGTGATCAATGCCGACGAATCCGAGCCAGGCACCTGCAAGGACCGCGAAATCATGCGCCATGATCCGCACACGCTGATCGAGGGCGCGCTGCTGGCCAGTTTCGCCATGGGGGCGCACACGGCCCATATCTATATTCGCGGCGAATTCATCCGCGAACGCGAAGCGCTGCAGGCGGCGATCGACGAAGCCTATGACGCGGGCCTGCTGGGCAGGAACGCAGCCAAATCCGGCTGGGATTTCGACCTGTTTCTCAGTCATGGTGCGGGCGCCTATATCTGCGGCGAGGAAACCGCTCTGCTGGAAAGCCTCGAGGGCAAGAAGGGCATGCCACGGATGAAGCCACCGTTTCCGGCCGGGGCCGGGCTCTATGGCTGTCCGACCACGGTGAACAATGTCGAGAGTATCGCGGTGGTGCCGACAATCCTGCGGCGTGGTGCGACCTGGTTCAGTTCCATGGGGCGGCCAAACAACACCGGCACCAAACTGTTCGCCATCTCCGGTCACGTCAACAATCCCTGTGTGGTGGAAGAAGAGATGTCGATTCCGCTGAAGGAATTGCTGGACCGCCATTGCGGCGGCATTCGCGGCGGCTGGGAAAACCTCAAGGCGGTGATCCCCGGCGGCTCTTCGGTGCCGCTGCTGCCGGCCGAGATCGCCGAAGAGGCGATCATGGATTTCGACTGGCTGCGCGAACAGCGCTCGGGGCTGGGCACGGCGGCGGTGATCGTGATGGACCAGTCCACCGATGTGATCAAGGCGATCTGGCGGCTGAGCAAATTCTACAAGCACGAAAGCTGTGGCCAGTGCACCCCCTGTCGCGAGGGCACCGGCTGGATGATGCGGGTGATGGACCGTCTGGTGACGGGCGATGCCGAACTCGAGGAAATCGACATGCTGCTGGATGTGACCAAACAGGTCGAGGGCCACACGATCTGTGCGCTGGGCGATGCGGCAGCCTGGCCCATTCAGGGGCTGGTCCGGCATTTCCGCAACGAGATCGAAGACCGGATCAAGCACAAGAAAACCGGGCGCGTCAGCGCCGTGGCGGCGGAGTAGTCATGCAAGCGTTCTGCGGCATAACCCAGGGAAAGAGGTTCGGCACTGTGTGGCCGGGCCAAAGCGGCTGTTATCGGATAACAGCGCCTGCGGGTTTGCCGTTATTGCATATCAATGGTGCCGGCGCTCATCTCCTTTCACATGAAAGGAGACAATCCATGATGAAAACTCGAAATATGGTACTTGGTGCCATTCTGGCGGGCCTGTTGCCTGTCTTTTTCGCAGCGGCGCAGGCGCAGACACCGCTGCCGCAGGAAAAACATATAAACATGTCACTGATGGCCGGGGTGATCGGCGATGAAATCCGCAAGAACTGCCCGACCATCTCGCCCAGATATCTTGTCGTCTGGCAAAAGCTGGAAGCGTTGAAATCCTATGCGATCAAAAAGGGCTACAAACGCGACGAGGTGAAGAAGTTCCTCAAGGATCCGGTGCAAAAGGCGCGGGTGAAAAAAATGGCGGCTGAATATATGGCAGCGCACGGGGTGAAGCCGGGCGATCCGGAAAGCTATTGCAGACTGGGCGAAGAGGAAATCGCCAGGAAAAGCCTTATTGGCCAGATGTTGAGGGCGCGGTGATGCGGCGGGTCCTCATATCCCTGATTGCGGCGCTTGGCCTTTCGGCCGGGCCCGCATATGCCGGGCCGGGCGACCAGAGGGTCGTTGTTGACGGTGTGCCGCTTGGCATCATGCTGATTTTCATTGATGGCAGGCACGATTTCACCGTGTTTGTCGAACCGAATTCCATAGACCGCGAGCTTGCGCTCAAGGCGGCGGCGCAAAAAGCCGGCAAATTCTGCCGCAAGACGTTCAACAGCCGGAAGATCCGCTTTACCAAGACCAAACGCCGGACGTGGGGGGTGCCCGACGCCTGGACCATCAACGGAAGTTGCGAATGACAGACCTACGCAAAATCATTATCGACGACAAAGAGGTCGAGGTGGACGGGGCAATGACCCTGATTCAGGCTTGTGAAGTGGCCGGGATCGAGATCCCGCGTTTTTGCTATCACGAACGCCTGTCGATTGCCGGCAACTGCCGCATGTGTCTGGTGGAAATCGTCGGTGGTCCGCCCAAACCGGCCGCGAGTTGTGCGATGCAGGTGCGCGATCTGCGCCCCGGTCCCGAGGGCCAGCCCCCCGTGGTCAGGACCAATTCACCCATGGTGAAAAAGGCGCGCGAAGGGGTGATGGAGTTCTTGCTGATCAACCACCCGCTGGATTGTCCGATCTGTGATCAGGGCGGCGAATGCGACCTGCAGGATCAGGCCATGGCCTACGGGGTCGACAATTCGCGCTATCGCGAGGCCAAGCGCGCGGTGGAGGATCTGGATCTCGGGCCGCTGGTGGCCACCACCATGACCCGTTGCATCAGTTGCACCCGCTGTGTGCGCTTTACCACCGAGGTGGCGGGCGTCACCGTCATGGGGCAGACCGGGCGCGGCGAGGATGCCGAGATCACCACCTATCTGAACCAGACGCTCGACAGCAACATGCAGGGCAACATCATTGATCTGTGCCCGGTGGGGGCGCTGACCAACAAGCCCTACGCCTTTACCGCCCGCCCGTGGGAATTGCGCAAGACCGAAACCATTGATGTGATGGACGCGCTGGGCAGCAATATCCGGGTGGATGTGCGCGGGCGCGAGGTGAAACGCATTCTGCCGCGCAACCATGATGGTGTGAACGAGGAATGGATTTCCGACAAGACGCGGTTCATCTGGGACGGGTTGCGCCGCCAGCGGCTGGACCGGCCCTATGTGCGCCGGAACGGCAAATTGCAACCGGCCAGTTGGCCCGAGGCCCTGAAAGCCGCAGCAAAGGCGATGCGGGGCAAGAAGCTGGCCGGGCTGATCGGCGATCTGGTGCCGGTCGAGGCGGCCTTTGCCCTGAAACAACTGATCGAGGGGCAGGGCGGGGCGGTCGAATGCCGCGTGGACGACAGCAAGCTGCCGGCCGGCAACCGCAGCGCCTATGTGGGCACGGCCTTGATCGAGGATATCGATAACGCGCAAATGATCCAGTTGATCGGCACCAACCCGCGCGACGAGGCGCCGGTGCTGAACGCGCGTATTCGCAAGGCCTGGCTGAAGGGGGCCGAGATCGGCCTGATCGGCGCGCCGGTGGATCTGACCTATGATTACACCCATATGGGCAGCACGCGGGCTGACCTGATGAAGATCATGGAGCACAAGTTCTCCAAAGTGCTTGAGGTTCCCTCGGTGGTGATCATCGGCCAGGGCGCGCTGAACGAGGCTGATGGCGAGGCGGTTCTCAGTCAGGCGATGAAGCTGGCCGAACTGACCGACAGCAAATTCCTGGTGCTGCATACGGCGGCGGCGCGGGTTGGCGCCATGGATGCCGGCTGCACCACCGATGGCGGCATGACTGCGGCTCTGGACGGGGCCGAGGTGGTTTACAACCTTGGCGCCGATGAAATCGACATCGCAGAGGGCGCCTTTGTGATCTATCAGGGCAGCCACGGCGACCGGGGCGCACATCGCGCCGATGTGATCCTGCCCGGCGCGGCCTATACCGAGGAATCCGGCCTGTTCGTCAACACCGAAGGGCGGCCGCAGCTTGCCTTGCGCGCCGGTTTCCCGCCGGGAGAGGCCAAGGAAAACTGGGCCATCCTGCGGGCGCTGAGCGCCGAGATGGGGGCGACCTTGCCCTATGACACACAGGCCGCGCTGCGCCACGCGCTGATCGAGGTCGTGCCGCATCTGGCGGAAATTGACAGCGTGCCGGAAAACGCCTGGAAACGGGTGGCATTGCGCAAACCGGCCAAGGCGGCGTTCCGCAATCCGATTGCGGAATTCTATCTGACCAACCCGATTGCCCGGGCCAGTACGGTCATGGCCGAATGCGCGGCCCAGGCACAGGCGCGGCGCAACGCAAAAATGGCGGCGGAATAGCAGGCATGGTTACCAACCCCTATACCAGGACGATGGCCCCGGCGCTGATTATGGCGTTTGGTGTTGCTGGCTGTGCGCCAGCAGCCCAGAGCCCGGCCGATGACACGCTGGTTCCGGTCTATCAGGGGTTTGACGTGTTACTGCTGGACAATGACCTGGTGGATGTGCTTGTCACCGTGCAGGACGCCCGCTCGGCAAAAGACGTGGAAGACTATGCGGAATGCGTTCTTGCGCAACACGCACTGAACAAGGGTTTCGGATACGCGCGGCATCTGCGCACGCGGATCAAAAAGAAAAACGGCGTATGGCTGGGCGATTCCATCTATACGCTTTCACAGGCGCGGCCCGCCGGGTTGAAAACCATCGACGCCCGGAAAACGGCAAGGACATGCGCAGAAAACAGGATACCTATGGTGTGAGGACTTATGGCTGAATTTCTTTCTACCCCATTGGGAATATTCGTGATTATCCTGGCGCAAGGGCTGGCGATCATCGCGTTTGTCATGATCTCACTGTTGTTCCTGGTCTATGGGGACCGCAAGATTTGGGCCGCGGTGCAGATGCGCCGGGGGCCCAATATCGTCGGCGTTTTCGGGTTGCTGCAATCGGTGGCCGATGCGTTGAAATACGTGGTGAAAGAGGTCATCATCCCGGCCGGTTCCGACAAGCCGGTCTTTATTCTGGCGCCGCTGGTCGGCTTTGTCATGTCGCTGCTGGCCTGGGCGGTTGTTCCCTTTGCCGATGGTTGGGTCATGGCCGATCTGAACGTGGCAATCCTCTATATTTTCGCGGTGTCCTCGCTGGAGGTCTACGGCGTGATCATGGGCGGCTGGGCCTCAAATTCGAAATATGCTTTTCTGGGGTCGCTGCGTTCGGCGGCGCAGATGATTTCCTATGAGGTCAGCATCGGCCTGATCATCATCGGTGTCGTGCTGTCCACCGGGTCACTGAACTTTACCGACATCGTACATGCACAAGACGGCAAATACGGCTTCTTCAGCTGGTACTGGCTGCCGCATTTCCCGATGGTGTTCCTGTTCTTCATCTCGGCCCTGGCCGAAACCAACCGGCCGCCGTTTGATCTGCCCGAAGCCGAAAGCGAACTGGTCGCCGGCTATCAGGTCGAATATTCGGCAACCCTGTTCCTGCTGTTCATGGCCGGTGAATACATTGCCATTTTCCTGATGTGCGCGCTGATGAGCCTGCTGTTCTTTGGCGGCTGGCTGTCGCCCATTCCGGGGCTGCCGGACGGGGTGTTGTGGATGGTCGGCAAAATGGCTTTCTTCTTCTTCATCTTTGCAATGATCAAGGCAATCACCCCGCGCTATCGCTATGACCAGTTGATGCGGATTGGCTGGAAAGTATTCCTGCCGCTGAGCCTCGCCTGGGTGGTGATCGTGGCGTTCCTTGCACAATACGGGGCCTTTGGCGGTGCATATGCCCGCTGGGCTGTAGGAGGCTAAGCGCATGGCATTCGATTTCGTTCGCGCAACCAAATATTTCCTGCTGATGGATTTCGTCAAAGGCTTTGGCCTGGGGATGAAATACTTTTTCGCGCCCAAGGCCACGCTGAACTACCCCAATGAAAAGGGGCCGCTAAGCCCCCGTTTCCGTGGAGAACACGCACTGCGCCGCTATCCGAACGGCGAGGAACGCTGCATCGCCTGCAAACTCTGCGAGGCAATCTGCCCGGCGCAGGCAATCACCATTGAGGCCAAACCGCGCGAGGACGGCAGCCGCCGCACCACGCGCTATGACATCGACATGACCAAATGCATCTACTGCGGCTTCTGCCAGGAGGCCTGCCCGGTGGATGCGATCGTGGAAGGGCCGAATTTCGAATTCGCCACGGAGACCCGCGAAGAGCTGATGTATGACAAGGCAAAACTGCTGGACAACGGCGACCGCTGGGAAGCGGAAATCGCCCGCAATCTGGAATTGGACGCGCCGTATCGCTAGGCACGTCTTTGGGAACAGGCCCTGAACAACAGGGCCCGGGGCAACGGCCCCAAAGGAAAGGGACAAGAAAATGGGTGTCGCGGATTTCGCCTTTTACCTGTTTGCCATTACCGCCCTGACGGGCGCGCTGATGACCGTGGTTTCCAAAAACCCGGTCCATTCGGTCTTGTGGCTGGTGTCGACATTTTTCAGTGCTGCGGGATTGTTCGTTCTGCTGGGCGCGGAATTCGTGGCGATGCTGCTGGTCATTGTCTATGTGGGGGCGGTGATGGTGCTGTTCCTGTTCGTGGTGATGATGCTGGATGTGGATTTCGAGGAACTGCGCGGCCAGATGGCGAAATACATTCCGCTGGCGCTGTTCATCGGCATCATCCTGTTGCTGGATCTGGGCATGGTTTTCGGCCCCTGGGAATTTGCCCAGAACGCCGAGGCCATGCGCGCCGCGCCGGCACCGGATCTGGATCAGGTGCAGAACACCGCCGCGCTGGGCCAGCTCATCTATACCAAATACATCTATCTGTTTCAGACGGCCGGGCTGATTCTGCTGGTCGCCATGGTGGGGGCGATCGTGCTGACCTTGCGCCACCGCAGGGATATCAAGCGCCAGAACGTGGTGGCACAGATGCACCGCGACCCGGCCAAGGCGATGGACGTGATCGACGTGAAACCGGGGCAGGGGTTGTGAGGATGGCACGGGCCATGATTTCTGTGACGGCGAGCGTCATGCTGGCGCCCTCGGCGGGCTTTGCGTGTACCAAGCCCCTGCAAGGCTGTGCAAACCCTCTGGGGGGGCATACCACGCGCTATGGCGGGGATGACAATGTGTTTATCATTCTTGATACGGACGGGGACAAGGAACAGTTGGCCATGGTGTTTTGCCCCAGTCGGCATGCGCTTGTGGTGCCCAGAAGCGGCTATGCAAAAGACAAGACCTGGGGGGCGGATTTCTCGCTTACGCTTTCGATATTGACCGAGGCGCACATGTCCCCGAAATCCTTTGGCCTGCGGGATGTCCAAGAGCAGATAAAAACGGCGGGCGGCCGGGCGCAAATTACGACACTGCCAAAAGAGCATTGCGTTTGCGGGCAAGAGATTTTGCAACCTGTCTCTTCGGATTGCCCCGAGGATGAGGGAATACCTTTGGAACAAATACAACAGCAAGAAGGCGCAACGCGATGATCGGGTTGGAACATTATCTGGGTTTGGCCGCGGGCCTGTTTGTCATCGGATTTTTCGGGATTTTCCTGAACCGCAAGAATGTGATCGTCATCCTGATGTCGATCGAGTTGATGCTGTTGGCCGTCAATATAAACTTTGTGGCGTTTTCGTTTTATCTGAACGATCTGGTCGGGCAGGTGTTTGCCCTGTTCGTGCTGACGGTGGCCGCGGCCGAGGCTTCTATCGGGCTGGCCATTCTGGTGGTCTTCTTCCGCAACCGCGGCTCGATTGATGTCGAAGACATCAACGTGATGAAAGGGTAAGGGCCATGGAAACGATACTCCTCTTTGCCCCGCTGGTCGGGGCGCTGATTGCCGGGTTCGGCTGGAAATCCATTGGCGAAACCGGGGCGCAGTATCTGACGACGGGGCTGTTGTTTCTGTCGGCGCTGCTGAGCTGGATCATCTTTCTGACCCTGGATGGGCCGACCGACCATATCGCCCTGTTCCGCTGGTTTGAAAGCGGCAGCCTGTCGGTTGACTGGGGCATTCGCATGGACCGGCTGACCGCGATCATGCTGATCGTTGTCACCACGGTTTCCAGCCTCGTGCATCTGTATTCCATCGGCTATATGGACCACGATCCGAACTGGAGAGAGGGCGAGAGCTACAAGCCGCGCTTCTTTGCCTATCTGTCGTTCTTTACCTTTGCCATGCTGATGCTGGTGACAGCGGATAACCTGTTGCAACTGTTCTTTGGCTGGGAAGGCGTGGGGGTGGCTTCGTATCTGCTGATCGGGTTTTACTATCGCAAACCCAGCGCCAATGCCGCCGCGATCAAGGCTTTTGTCGTCAACCGGATCGGCGATTTCGGCTTTGCTCTGGGGATTTTCACACTGTTCTATCTGACCGACAGCCTGCGGCTGGACGATGTCTTTGCCGCCGCACCTGATCTGGCGCAGACAACGGTGCGGTTTCTGTGGAGCGACTGGAACGCGGCAAACCTGGTCGGGGTGCTGCTGTTCATTGGCGCCATGGGCAAATCGGCGCAGTTGTTTTTGCACACATGGCTGCCGGATGCGATGGAGGGCCCGACCCCGGTTTCGGCCCTGATCCATGCGGCCACCATGGTGACAGCCGGTGTGTTTCTGGTGGTGCGGATGTCGCCGCTCTATGAATACGCACCAGCCGCCAGCACCATGGTCATCGTCATTGGCGCCAGCACCGCATTTTTTGCCGCGACGGTCGGGCTGGTTCAGAATGACATCAAGCGCGTGATCGCCTATTCGACCTGTAGCCAGTTGGGCTATATGTTCGCGGCAGCCGGGGTCGGGGTTTATTCTGCGGCCATGTTCCACCTGCTGACGCACGCGTTCTTCAAGGCGCTGCTGTTTCTGTGCGCCGGGGCGGTCATCCACGCCATGCACCACGAACAGGACATGCGCAATTATGGTGGGCTGCGCAAAAAGATCCCGATCACCTTCTGGATGATGCTGATCGGCACGCTGGCCATTACCGGGGTTGGTATTCCGGGAACCAATATCGGTTTTGCCGGGTTCCTCTCCAAGGATGCGATTATCGAGGCCACCTATGGGGCCGGCTCCGAGGCGGGCAATTACGCCTACTGGATGCTGGTGATCGCCGCTGCTTTTACCAGCTTTTACAGCTGGCGGCTGATGTTCATGACCTTCTGGGGCACACCGCGCGACAAGCACACATATGAAAACGCGCATGAGGCCCCGATGGTGATGCTTGTCCCGCTCGGGGTGCTGGCGCTTGGGGCGGTCTTGTCGGGGATGGTCTGGTACAACAGTTTCTTCGGCAACGAGGAGACCTTGCAAGAGTTTTTCAACCTGCCGGCGCATGAGGTTTCCGCAGTGGCGGAGCAGGCCGGGGCGGCGGCTGAAGCCCAGACCCAGACGGATCAGGCGACGGTGGTCGCCGAACATGCCAGAACGGGCGCACCGCAGGGCGCCATTTTCATCGGTCCGGACAATCAGGTACTGGAGCGGGCGCACGCAGCACCGGAACTGGCAAAACTGGCCCCGACCATCGCCATGCTGCTTGGCCTTGTGCTGGCCTGGCTGTTTTACATCGTCAATCCGGCGCTGCCACAAAGCCTGGCCCGGACCTTCCGCCCGCTGTATCTGTTCCTGCTGAACAAATGGTATTTCGACGAGATCTACGACGCACTGTTCGTGCGACCGGCCTTCTGGCTGGGGCGCCTGCTGTGGAAGAAAGGTGACGAAGAGATCATCGACGGCTCGATCAACGGGGTGGCCATGGGCATTGTTCCCTGGTTCACCCGCCTCGCCGGCCGGATGCAGACCGGTTACGTATTTACCTATGCCTTTGCCATGGTGATCGGAATTGTGGTTCTGATTACCTGGATGACGATCAGCGGAGGGGCTGAATAATGGACAACCTTCTATCCATCGTCACATTCATCCCGCTGCTGGGGGCGGCCATTCTGGCGCTTTTCCTGCGCGGTGACGATGATGCGGCGCGCAACAACGCCAAATGGGTGGCTCTGGCTGCGACCAGCGCAACCTTTGTGTTTTCGATCTTTATCCTGACCGGTTTCAACCCTTCCGATACCGGGTTTCAGTTTGTCGAGGAAAAGGAATGGATCCTCGGGCTGAAATACAAGATGGGTGTTGACGGCATTTCGGTGCTGTTTGTCATGCTGACCACATTCCTGATGCCGCTGGTCATTCTGTCCTGCTGGAATGTCACCGACCGGGTGAAGGATTACATGATCGCCTTTCTGGTGCTGGAAACCCTGATGATCGGGGTGTTTACCGCGCTTGATCTGGTGTTGTTCTATCTGTTCTTCGAGGGCGGTCTGATCCCGATGTTCCTGATCATCGGCATTTGGGGCGGCAAGAACCGCATTTATGCCGCGTTCAAGTTCTTTCTCTACACGTTTCTTGGCTCGGTGCTGATGCTGGTGGCGATGATCATGATGTATGTGGATGCCGGCACGACCGATATTCCGACATTGCTGAACCACCAGTTCAGCCATGATACGCTGAGCGTTCTGGGGTTCACTATTTCCGGCGGGGTGCAGACGCTGCTGTGGCTGGCCTTCTTTGCCAGTTTTGCTGTGAAAATTCCCATGTGGCCGTTTCACACCTGGTTGCCGGATGCCCACGTGCAGGCGCCGACGGGCGGCTCGGTGGTTCTGGCCTCGGTGCTGCTGAAAATGGGCGGCTATGGCTTCTTGCGATTCAGCCTGCCGATGTTTCCGGTGGCGTCCGATATATTCACGCCGCTGGTGATGTGGCTGGCGGTGATCGCGATTGTCTATACCTCGCTGGTGGCGCTGGTGCAGGAAGACATGAAAAAGCTGATCGCCTACAGTTCGGTGGCGCATATGGGCTATGTGACCATGGGAACGTTTGCCGCCAATCAGCAGGGGGTGGATGGCGCCATCTTTCAGATGGTGAGCCACGGCTTTGTTGCCGGCGCGCTGTTCCTGTGTGTCGGCGTCATCTATGACCGGATGCACACGCGTGAAATCAGTGCCTATGGCGGGCTGGTGAACCGGATGCCGGCCTATGCGCTGATCTTCATGTTCTTCACCATGGCCAATGTCGGGTTGCCGGGCACCTCGGGGTTTGTCGGTGAATTCCTGACCTTGATGGGCACCTATCAGGTGAATACCTGGGTGGCTGCCTTTGCAACGACCGGGGTGATCCTGTCAGCGTCCTATGCGCTGTGGCTGTACCGGCGTGTCATCTTTGGCGACCTGATCAAGGAAAGCCTGCGGTCGATCACCGATATGACCTCGCGCGAAAAACTGATCTTTGCGCCGCTGGTGGCCATGACATTGCTGCTGGGTGTCTATCCCAGCCTGGTTACCGATATTACCGGCCCCTCGGTCGAGGCGCTGGTCAACAACTATCATACCGCAGTGGACGGGGCCTCGGGTGCCACGGCCCAGCCGGCAAGTAATTGAGGGTGGGTCTGACGATGACGACCGATATTTCATCAGAACTGACAATCGTTCTGCCCGAGATCTTTCTGGCACTCTATGCCATGGCCGCGCTGTTGTTCGCGGTCTATGGCGCCAAGGACAAGCTGGCGCCGATGCTGACCTGGCTGACCGCGATCGTGTTGGCCGCTGTTGCGGTCTGGATCGGGCTGAAGGCACCGGGGGCACATACCGCCTTTGACGGCGCCTTTGTTGACGATGCGTTTTCACGCTATGCCTCAATCGTCGTGTTGCTGTCGGCCGCGGCTGTTCTGCTGATCGGCAAGGAATATATGGAGCGCTGCAAGATCCTGCAGTTCGAGTTTCCCATTCTGATCACCCTGTCGGTCATTGGGATGCTGATGATGGTATCCGCCGGTGATCTGCTGGCGCTTTACATGGGGCTTGAGCTGCAATCGCTGGCGCTGTACGTGATAGCCGCGATGAATCGCGACAGCGTGAAATCGACCGAGGCGGGGCTGAAGTACTTTGTACTTGGCGCGCTCAGCTCGGGGTTGCTGCTCTATGGGATTTCGCTGGCCTATGGCTTTGCCGGAACCACCCAGTTTGCCGGTATCATCACCACCGTCAGTGACGGGCATGTTCCGCTGGGGCTGGTGTTTGCGCTGACATTCATTCTGGCGGGCCTGTCGTTCAAGGTTTCGGCCGTGCCGTTTCACATGTGGACACCGGATGTCTATGAGGGCGCGCCGACCCCGGTCACCGCCTTTTTTGCCGCGGCCCCGAAAATGGCGGCGATGGGGCTGATTGCCCGGGTTGTCTATGATGCCTTTGGCAATGCGGTTTCCGACTGGGCCCAGATCATCGCACTCTTGTCAGTCTTGTCGATGTTCCTGGGGGCGATTGCCGCAATCGGCCAGCGCAACATCAAGCGGCTGATGGCCTATTCCTCCATCGCGCATATGGGCTATGCGCTGATGGGGCTGGCCGCCGGCACGGTGTTTGGCGTGCAGGCCATGCTGATCTACATGGCGATCTATGTGACGATGAATATCGGGACATTCGCCTTTATTCTCAGCATGAAGCGGGACGGCCAGGCGGTGACCGACATCGGCTCGCTGAACCAATATGCGCGTCATGCACCACTGAAGGCGCTTGCGGTTCTGATCCTGATGTTCAGCCTTGCCGGGGTGCCGCCGATGGTGGGGTTCTTCGGCAAGTTCTATGTGCTGAAGGCTGCGGTTGACGCCGATCTGATGTGGCTGGCAATTGCCGGTGCCGTGGCCTCGGTGATCGGTGCCTTCTATTATCTGCGCATCGTCTATTACATGTATTTCGGCGAAGAGCGCGAAGCGATCGACACCAGCATGCCCATGGTGCAATGGCTGTTTCTGATGGCCGCAGCCGCGATCATGCTGCTCGGGGTCATCAACCTTTTCGGGGTCGAAGGGTTCGCCGCGGTCGCGGCCGAGGCCCTTGTCAAGTAAACCGCCGGTTTGGCCCGAAGGGGTCGGGCGGCAGATACTGGCAACTGTCGACAGCACCAATGACGAGGCCGCAAGACTCGCGGCTTCGGGCAGGCGAAACCCCTGCTGGATACTGGCGCTGGAGCAGACCCGCGGCCGTGGCCGGCGCGGGCGTGCATGGATCGCCCCGCCGGGCAACTTTTCCGCCACCCTGCTGATGTTCCCGACAGAGCCGCCAGCCCAGGTGGCCCTGCGCAGTTTCGTCGCCGCACTTGCCCTGCATGACGCCTTGGTCGCCGTAACCGGCCGCAGCGCGGGGTTGGGGCTGAAATGGCCAAACGATGTGCTGCTGAACGGTGGCAAGCTTGCCGGTATCCTGCTGGAAAGCGGCAGTGCCGCAGGCGGGGTCAGCCATCTGTCGGTCGGCATTGCCGTCAACCTGTTGGCCGCCCCGGCGCAGGACCAGCTTGAGCCGGGCGCCGTCCCCCCCGTCAGCCTGCTGTCGCAAACCGGGGTCCGGGTCCGCCCCGAGGCGTTCCTGGAGGCTTTGGCGCCACGTTTTGCCCGCTATGAACAACAGTTTGTCACCTGCGGTTTTGCACCAATCAGATCTGCATGGCTGGCCCGGGCGGCCCGCCTTGGAGAAACGATCACCGCGCGTTGCGGGCAGGAAAGCCTCAGCGGGCGGTTTGAGACTCTGGACGAGCGGGGGGCGCTTGTCTTACACACAGCGCAGGGACGCCGCCGCATTTCGGCCGGTGAAGTCTTTTTCCAATAGGGGACGAACGCATGCTTCTGGCGATTGATTGCGGCAACACGAATACGGTGTTTTCGATCTGGGACGGAGAAAAGTTTCTCTGCACCCTGCGCACCAGTACGGAACACCAGCGCACGGCGGATCAGTATTTCGTCTGGCTGTCGACGCTGATGCAGCATCACGGGTTGCCGCTGGACATCAATGCCGTGGTGATCTCCTCGACCGTGCCGCGGGTGGTCTGGAACCTGCGGGTGTTTTCCGACCGGTATTTCAATTGCCGGCCCCTGGTGGTGGGCAAGCCGGACTGCCTGTTGCCTTGTGATGTGCGTGTCGATGCGGGCACCCAGGTGGGGCCGGACCGGCTGGTGAATACCGTGGCGGGGTTCGAGCGGCACGGCGGTGATCTGATCATCGTCGATTTCGGCACGGCCACGACATTTGATGTGGTCGATACCGATGGTGCCTATATCGGCGGAGTGATCGCACCGGGGGTCAACCTCAGCCTGCAGGCGCTGCACCAGGCCGCAGCGGCGCTGCCGCATGTGGATATTTCCAAACCCCAGGCGGTGATCGGCACAAATACCGTTGCCTGTATGCAATCCGGCGTTTTTTGGGGCTATGTCGGGCTTGTGCGCGAAATCTGTTCCCGTATTAAGGCTGAACATGAAACCGAGATGAAAATCATCTCGACCGGGGGGCTGGCACCGCTGTTTCAGCAGGCCGAAACGCTGTTTGACGCATTCGAGGACGATCTGACCATGCACGGGCTGACCGTCATTCACCAATACAACAAGGATCAGGGAAACCTATGAGCAAGCCCTCCAAATCCAAATCCAAATCCCAATCCAAATCCCGGGACCGGCTGATATTCCTGCCGCTGGGCGGGGCCGGCGAGATCGGCATGAACTGCTATGTTTACGGCTATGGCAAACCGGGCAAGGAACGGCTGATTGTTGTCGATCTGGGGGTGACGTTTCCGAATATGGACACCACACCCGGCGTGGATCTGATTTTTGCCGATATCGAATGGCTGGTGAAAAACCGCAAGCGGATCGAAGGCATATTCATCACCCATGCGCATGAGGACCATATCGGCGCTGTCAGCCTGTTGTGGGATCAGCTTCGCGTGCCGGTGCACGCCAGAAAGATGACGGCCTATATCGCGCGGCGCAAAATGGAAGAGCGCGGCCAGCCGGCCAAGGAGGTGTTGACCGCGGGCGCCTATCCGGCCGTCATTCAGGCGGGGCCGTTCAAGGTATCGTTTTTGCCGATCTCGCACTCCATTCCAGAGAGTTCCGGACTGTTGATCGACACACCGGCCGGACGGGTGGTACATACCGGCGATTTCAAACTGGATGAAACCCCGATCGAGGGTGAACCCTTTGACCCGGAATTGTGGGCCGAGATTGCCAAACCGGGAGTGCAGGCGCTGGTTTGCGATTCGACCAATGTGTTTTCCGAGGCCCCTGGCCATTCCGAGGCCAGCGTCGGCCCCGGCATCCAGAAACTGGTCGCCGGGGCGCAGGGCATGATGGTGGCCACGACATTTGCCTCGAATGTTGCCCGGCTGAAAACGCTTGCCGATGCGGGGATCGCGGCCGGGCGATCTGTCTGCCTGCTGGGGCGGGCCATGCAGCGGATGATCGAGGCGACACGCGAAACCGGCGTTGTCAGCGATTTTCCCGAAACCGTGCCGGTGGAAGATGCCCGCGACATCCCGCGCGAAAACCTGATGCTGATCGTCACCGGTAGCCAGGGCGAACGGCGCGCGGCCTCGGCGCAACTGGCCCGTGGCAAATATCTGGGCTTGCAGATGAAAGAGGGTGACACCTTCCTGTTTTCATCGAAAACCATTCCGGGTAATGAGCGCGGCGTGATCGGCATCATGAACGCGTTTTCGGAAATGGGGGTGGATGTGATCGCGGAAGACACCACCATGTTCCATGTTTCCGGTCATGCCAACCGGCCGGATCTGGAACGGATGCACGACATTATCAAGCCGAAGATGCTGATCCCGATGCACGGCGAACACCGGCATTTGCGCGAACATGTGAAACTGGCGCGTGCCAAGGGGCTGGCCGCGGAAGTGGTGGTGAACGGGTCGATGGCCGATCTGACCGGTGATGCGCCGCATGTGGTCGAGCATATCGAGGCCGGCCGGACCTACCTGGATGGCAAGGTGCGCATCGGCGCGCTGGACGGGGTGGTGCGTGACCGGATCCGCATGGCGCTGAACGGGCATGTTCTGGCCACCATTATCCTTGAGAATGACGAGCCGCTCGGCGATGCCTGGGTTGATATCATGGGTTTGCCCGAGATCGGTGTGACCAATGCGCCGCTGGTCGAGGTGATCGAAGCGGATTTGAACCAGTTTCTGGCCCGGGCCAGAGACAAGACCCTGCGCGATGATGACAAGCTGGAGGAGGCCATGAAGCGCGAAGTGCGCCGCTCATGCAGCGATGAAATCGGCAAGAAACCCGAAGTTACCGTGGTCATCAGCCGTTTGATGTAAACTTGCCTGGGGACACAAGGACTGCGGGCTGTTCCCGCAGTCTTTCGCGTTTCGAATGCCGATTATTTTCCGCGACGGGCGTCAAAGCTTTTTGCGATGAAATCGGGCATGTGGTCGCCCATTCCCATTGGCCGGTCATTTCGTCCGGCGTGCTGGTTGCGTCCGCGTTCCGCATTTTTCGCGCGGCCTTTTCCGCTGTCTTTGCGCGCACCTGTTTCACGCATATCTTTGCGGGACTGTGCCACGCCTTCGGCGCTTTTGCCGGGTTTGTGCGGCTGGGTATCCTCACCCGTATCGTTCTTGGGTTTTCTGTTGCGCCCGCCGCGGCTCCGCGATCGCGCGGGTTTTTCGGTGCTTTCCGTTTCCGGGGCTTCGTCTGCCGCCGGTTGGGGGGCAGATTGTAACGGATTATCAACAACCGGGATTTTCGTTTCGACCAGCCGTTCTATGGCATCGAGGTTCTTTTCGTCCTGCGGGGCGCAGATCATCAGGGTGACGCCGGATTTTCCGGCGCGTCCGGTTCGGCCGATACGGTGGACGTAATCCTCGGCGTGGCCCGGAACGTCAAAATTCAGCACATGGCTGACGTTTGGAATGTCCAGCCCGCGCGCGGCTACGTCCGAGGCCACCAGAAAGCGGATGCTGCCATCTCGAAAGCCCTGCAAAACCTGCATGCGCTTGCTCTGGTCCAGATCACCGTGAATGGGCTCGGCATTCAGGCCGTGCTTTTTCAGCGATTTGGCGACAATGTCCACATCGGATTTGCGGTTGCAGAAAATGATGGCGTTCGTGCATTTTTCGCCTTCGCTTTCGATCAGGGCGCGCAGCAGGGCACGTTTTTCCTTGGCGGCCCGATCGCGGCGTGACGGGCGGAATTTGACCACGCCCTGGGTGATGTTTTCACCGGTGGAGGCGGCGCGTGCCACCTCGACCTTGGCCGGGTTGCTGAGGAATGTATTGGTGATCCGCTCGATTTCCGGCGCCATTGTCGCGCTGAAAAACAGGGTCTGGCGGGTGAAGGGGGTGAGGCTGAAAATCCGCTCGATATCGGGAATGAACCCCATGTCCAGCATCCGGTCGGCCTCATCCACCACCATGATCTGAACCCCGGTCAGCAGCAGTTTGCCGCGCTCAAAATGGTCGAGAAGGCGCCCCGGTGTGGCGATCAGCACATCAACACCCCGGTCAATCAGCCGGTCCTGTTCCTTGAAGCTGACGCCGCCGATCAGCAGGGCCTTGGTCAGCTTGGTATATTTGGCATAGATGTCAAAGTTTTCGGCGACCTGTGCGGCCAGCTCGCGCGTTGGGCACAACACCAGCGAGCGTGGCATACGCGCGCGTGCGCGCCCTTTTGATAGCAAGGTGATGACGGGCAGGGTAAAAGCCGCCGTCTTGCCGGTGCCGGTCTGGGCGATGCCCAGAACGTCGCGCCCTTCCAGGGCTGGTGGAATCGCTCCGGCCTGAATGGGGGTCGGGGTTTCATAGCCGGCTTCTTCAACCGCTTTCAGGACCTTCGGGTCCAGATTCAAGTCTGCAAATTTTATCATATGGTTCCGTGTGTTACGGCATTTCGTTTTGCCGCAGAGTCACGCGGCGCTGCATCCGGATTGATGCATTTCCAATATTCAGTGGTCTTACGCCTTTCCTGACCAGAGTCAACCAAAGCCGGGGTTTTCACTGATTTTACGCATGTTTATGATGATTTTAGCGCGCAGAATGGGCCTGCTCACCCGGCATGGGGTGATCAACCCAGTTCAACTGGTGGTAGTCAAACCCGGTTTCGATTGTCGGTTTGACGATGCGAAAATAGGGGGACAGATCAAAATCGCGTGGTGCAAACAGCGAATGATGACGGATCTGAAGGATCTCTTCGCGGCAGTCCTCGGGGCAGTCGTCGGCCAGTTGTGGCAGGATCGGATAGCGTACGCTCTGAAAGGCCTCGGCAATCAGGGTTGAACAGATTGCCCGGGTCGGATCCCCCGAGCCAAGCGCCAGCAACCGGCGCCGGAAACGTTGTGGAACCGGTGGATTGGGCAGCAGATAGCGCAGCAGGTCAAAGACGTTGCGCAGATCATATTGTTTGCCAATGCTGCTGCACATGTAATCAATGACGGTTTTGCAGTCGTCATCACTCAGCCCGACCGGGCGGCAGATACGCGTATTGAGCGCGGCGTATTTATCAATCGAAACCGCCTGAACCCCGAATTCGAGATCGGCCTCGATCAGTTCGCCGCCAAAGGTTTTCCCACCGACAAAAAACGCTGAATGTGACCATGTCGAATGGGTCAGGTATTTGATGGCCGAGGAGATGCGCGAATTGCCTTCGACCAGCAAAACATCGCCGGGCCGCAGGTTTGCGCGTAACTGTTCGGGGGAAATGACAGCAAAGGGCACGTAATTGCTGCTCTGCTTTTCCAGAAAATGGGCCAGTCTGCGGCCCATGGCTGCTTTGACCCGGTTCAGCATCTGCATCCTTTTATTGCCAGTCTACCGTTGCCGGCAGCATAGCAGGATTACCGCAGATTGGTAAATTCACCTTGGTGTCAGAATTGTTCCAGTATTTTGCGGGCGTCTTTGGCAAAATCTGCCTCTGGATCCAGTGTCAGGGCACGTTCGAGGGCGGCACGGGCCGAGGTCTGGTTACCCAACACCGAAAGAACCTTGCCCAGCCGATAGGCCACATGCGCATTCTCCGGCTCTTTTTCGGTCAGTTGCGCAAAGATGCGCACAGCCCCCTGCAGGTCTCCGTTTCTGAAGCTTGCCCAGCCCAGTGTATCCTGCACCGCACCAACATCCGGGGCAAGTTTGGCCGCCTTGCCGGCCAGTGAAACCGCACGCGCCGGGTCTTTGTCGCTCAGCAGGGCGGCCAGATTGTTGAGAAATATCCAGTTGTCCGGGGCCAGGGCAACGGCCCGTTCGTATATCTTTATGGCGGCATCCTCATCGCCATTTTTCTGATAAAGCGTGCCCAGCCAATACAGATAGCCGCTGTTGCTGCCGTCTTTCGCAACCGCTTTTTCCGACAGAACAAGCGCCTTTTCCATATTGCCCAGCCGGAAATTTGCGAGGCTGGACGCATGCAGCAGGGCGGCGTTGTCCGGGGCGATCTTCAAGCCGGACTCATAGGCGGCAACGGCTTTGCCATATTGCTTTTGCGCGCCATAAAGATTGCCGATCTCAAAGAAAACCTGCGGGTCTTCCGGAAACTGCTCCCGGGCCTTTTGCAACCATTGCATGGCCTCGGGAAACTGCCTTTTGCCAATGGAAGCCTTGGCCAGTCGGACAAATGCCTCTGGTGATTTCGCATTCTCCGTCAGTTTTTTCAGAATATCCAGCGCCCTGTTTTCCTGTCCAAGGGCAAGATGCGCGTCGGCCAGCACAATCATCACGGGTTCCGGTGCATCGGGGCGGACTTCCCAGCGCCCCAGCAGTTTGATTGCGTCGGCCGGGCGGTTTGTTTTCAGATACAGGCGGGCCAGATCCAGCTTGACCCCGACATATTGCGGCGGTGTGTTGCGTATGCCGGCCTCAAAGTGGCGTATGGCCTGTGCAACATTGCCGCGTGCCTCGGCAAACAGGCCCAGGTTCTGATGCGCACGCCGGTCATTGCCATCCAGCGACAGGGCCTTGCGAAAACTGGCCTCAGCCGCCTTGAACCGGCCGATCGCCTTTTGCAGCAACCCCAGATTGGTATAGGCCGAGGGCCGTTTGTCATCCAGTTCGATCGAGGCGGCAAAGGCTGCAAGGCTTTTGTCTATCTTGCCGGTTTTTGCATAGGCAAGGCCCAGAAGCTCTTGCAGAACGGCGCTGTTTTCCCCGGCATAAAGGCGGGCGTTCAACAGCGTTATGGCCTTGTCGGACTGGCCACGCTCTATCAGCCCCAGAATTTTGGGGTAGGGACCGATCAGATCCGGCGCCTCCATTGTCAGTGAATCCGGTGAATCCGGCTCAACCGTTTTTGCATCAGCCACGGATGTGGTCAGACCCAGGGAAAACAGCAGTATAGTCAGGAATTTTGGCGGCGTTGAAACAAGGGGCGTTGAAACAAAAGGGGGCATGGTCTGGCTCCATATGCGCAAGACGTATTAAAAACCTTTATCCAAAAAAAAGGAAGGGGGGCATTGCCTCCCCCCTTCCGGAACTCATGTCAGCATTTGCTTACTTCTTGCGGCGACGCAGGAAGGCTCCGCTGCCCAGCAGGGCGCCAAGCAGCAGCGGCAAAGAGGCCGGCAGCGGCACAGGGGCCGGCCCGCCGCCCGTGACGACAAAGCTGTCTTTTTCCGTGGCGACGATGCCGCCATCAACCAGCGCGTTGATGCCGAAGTCACAGGAGCCTACCGAGGTTCCGGTGAAGGTGACATCAAAAGTAAAATCATGGCTGTTTTCGCGGGTGAAGTCACCATTATAGCTGGTTGGATCCGTCGAAACGCTGACGCAATCCGCACCGGCAGTCACACCCAGTGAAACAGTGCTGTAGGATGCAAAAGTTGCGTCAATGGCCGCAAGGATTGATGCGGTTACCGCGCCGGTACCTGCGCCCAGATTACCCAAGGTGCCGCCGGTTGCCGCGGTAATGGCCGTGGCCTGACCTGTGCTGTCAAGACTGCCAGCATCCAGTGCGTGTACGGTGATGTTTTCACCCGTCAGCGCTGCGATGGCATCGGCCTGGGTTACGCCCATGCTCGGGTCATGCCCCGGAGCATCACCGAACCAGACCACAATACGTGTGGATCCGGCGCGCCAGTCGATGCCTGTGGCAACCTGCTCAAGCCCGTAAAGGTTTGCTTCCGGGAAATCCCCGCCACCGCTCGCGCTCCAGGTGTTGATCGCGGTCTGAACATCGGCTTGAGTCGAGGTGAGATCGGTCAGTTCACGGTAAGTGAAGCTATCTGATGTGTCGCGATAGCCGCCCACGCCCCAGGTTACATCACCCAGACCGGCTGTGCTGGACAGAATGCTGGCCGCAGCGTTCCTGACATCGGCGATCTCGCCGCCCATGGAGCCGGTTTCATCGGCCAGGAACACGATATCCACCAGTGCCGAAGTTGGAGAGCCGGCACTTACGGTCACTGTTTTCTGGATGGTTACGGATTCTCCGAGTGCAAGCGTGTCTGAATAGGTCAGCGGATCAATGGAGTCGGCGCTTGCAGCCCCGACGGACAGCGCAAGGAACGGAACGCTCCACAACGCTAGTGCTTTGGTTTTCATTGTTATATACCCCTCACTTAAAAAAAAGGCGCCTCGCAACTGGCCGAAAATAAACCAACGCTATACACCAACTTAAAAACAAGCAGCAAGCAGCAAGGCAAAAATCGTAAGACTATATTAACCATTTTTCATCAAAACAGCAACAGTTAACACGGTATGGAATACCCTATCCCGGAAACGGATTGTTTCCGAACCTGGCGATTTCACACCTGCATTTCCTTGGTTGCGGACAGTTTCAACTCGGGATGATCACGTTCGATCCTGTCGATATCCCATTGCAGACGGGTCAGATATACGATGTCGCCGTCGTTGTCATGGGCGATATGCCCCTTGTTGGCATCAACAAATATGTCCATCGCCGGCTCGGGGCCGCTGACCCAGCGGGCCGAGGTGAACTGGCTGGGCTCAAACCGGACCGGCAGGCCGTATTCCAGTTCTATCCGGCTGGCGAGCACCTCAAATTGCAGCGCCCCGACCACGCCGACGATATAACCTGACCCGATCA
Organism: Marinosulfonomonas sp.; assembly: GCA_026984915.1. GTDB lineage: Bacteria > Pseudomonadota > Alphaproteobacteria > Rhodobacterales > Rhodobacteraceae > WFVA01. The sequence continues at coordinate 44,621 of JALSRG010000111.1, forward strand.
TCGGTTTGAACACCTTGGCGGCGCCTTCCTCGGCAAATTGCATCAGCGCCTTGTCCAGATGCTTGGCCTTCATCGGATCAAGCGCGCGCACGGTTTGCAGCAGTTCGGGCGCGAATGAGGGAATGCCGGTGACGCGCAGCGCCTCGCCCTCGGTCAGGGTGTCACCGATGCGCAATTGCCCGTGGTTTGGAATGCCGATGATGTCGCCGGCCCAGGCCTCTTCGGCCAGTTCCCGGTCCGAGGCCAGAAACAGCACCGGATTGCTGACCGCCATCGGTTTCTTGCTGCGCACATGCATCAGTTTCATGCCGCGTTTGAAATGGCCCGACGCCAGACGAAGAAAGGCGACCCGGTCGCGGTGTTTCGGATCCATGTTGGCCTGCACCTTGAACACGAACCCCGTAACGTTCTTTTCATCCGGGGAAATCTGGCGTGGTGTGGCCTGTTGCGGCTGGGGCGCGGGGCCGAATTGCGCGATACCATCCATCAGTTCGCGTACGCCAAAGCTGTTGATGGCCGAGCCGAACCAGATCGGCGTCAATGTGCCGTCAAGCAGCGCCTGACGGTCGAGCGGCGGCAACAGTTCGCGCACCATCTCGATTTCTTCCAGCAGTTGTTCCAGCGCCTCGGCAGACACATGTTCGGCCAGTTTCGGATCATCCAGGCCGTTGATTTCGATGCTTTGCGCCACCCTGTTGCGATCGGCGCGGTCCATCAGTTCCAGCCGGTCGTGCAGCAGATCATAACAGCCGACAAAATCGCGCCCACGGCCGATCGGCCAACTGGCCGGGGTGACGTCAATGGCCAGATTTTCCTGAATTTCATCAATGATATCAAAGGTATCCCGGCTGTCGCGGTCCATCTTGTTGCAGAAGGTCAGGATCGGAAGATCACGCAGGCGGCAGACCTCGAACAGTTTCTGCGTCTGGCTCTCCACGCCCTTGGCGCCGTCAATCACCATGATTGCCGCGTCAACCGCCGTCAGGGTGCGGTAGGTGTCTTCGGAAAAATCCGAGTGGCCGGGCGTGTCCACCAGATTGAAGCGGCAGCCGTCAAAATCAAAGGACATGGCCGAGGCGGAAACGGAAATGCCGCGCTCCTGCTCCATCTTCATGTAATCCGAACGGGTCCGGCGTGCCTCGCCCTTGGCACGCACCTGTCCGGCCATCTGGATTGCACCGCCATACAGCAGAAATTTTTCCGTCAGTGTGGTTTTGCCGGCATCCGGATGCGAGATGATCGCAAAGGTCCGGCGGCGGGCGATTTCGGCGGGCAGGTCGGGGGAATTTGAGGCGCGGTCCAGCATGGGCTGCATATAGCGGGGCCGGTGGGCGGTTGCAATGACTGGCTGAACGGTTAGGCTCGGGTCACCCTGAACCGCCGGAACGAAAGGAACGGAACATGGATCTTGGGATAGCCGGGAAACGCGCGCTGGTTTGTGCGTCCTCAAAAGGGCTGGGGCTGGGCTGTGCCCGGGCTTTGGCCGGTGAAGGTGTCGATCTGGTGATGAATGCCCGCACCCCCGGCCCGCTGGAGGAGGCGGCCGCAACCATTCGGGCAGAGTTCGGCGTGGCGGTCGAGACGGTCGCGGCCGACATCACCAGCCAGGACGGGCGTGCCGGGGTTCTGGATGTGGCGAAAGGCGCCGACATTCTGGTTACCAATGCCGGCGGGCCGCCGCCGGGAATGTGGTCGGACTGGTCGCGCGACGATTTCATAAAGGCGCTGGACGCCAATATGCTGACGCCGATCGCACTGATGACGGCGCTGCTGCCGCAGATGATGCAAAAGGGCTGGGGCAGGGTGGTGAATATCACCTCGGTTTCGGTCAAGGCGCCGATCGCCGTTCTGGGGCTGTCCAATTCGGCGCGGGCCGGGCTGACCGGCTATGTCGCCGGCACCGCGCGGCAGGTTGCGCCAATGGGGGTCACCATCAACAATCTGCTGCCGGGTATTCACGCCACCGACCGCGCCGATGCGCTGGATCGCGCGGTTTGTGAGGCCGAGGGCATCAGCATGGAGGAGGCGCGGGCCCGGCGGGCAGAAACCATTCCGGCGCGGCGTTACGGGTTGCCGGCGGAATTCGGGGCGACCTGTGCCTTTCTGTGTTCACAGCACGCCGGGTTTATCGTCGGGCAAAACATCCTGCTGGATGGCGGCGCAACCAACACAACGCTTTAACCGGCTTGGCCCGCGCCAGGCCGGCTGTCGGCCACGGCTCGCAGGGCCGCAGCGGTGCGCCATTGTCCCGTTGCAGGGCCAATCTGCGCATTGACCAGGCCGCCTGCAGGCGCAATATAGAATTCCGGGAACAAAGCATGGTGCCTGTTGAATGAGATTAATAGTTTTTATCAATGGGTTGGTGCTGATTCTGGGCGCTATCATCATGATGGCTGATGGGGCAGTTTTCCCCGAAACCTCTGACATATTCTTTTCTGCAGCCCTTTTATCGGCCACGGTGGGGGCTTTGTTGTGTCTGGCGTCCTACACATCTTTCACCGACATTCAGGCGCGCGAAACCTTTTTGCTGACGGCCTCGGTCTGGATGACGGCCGCAGCTTTTGGCATGTTGCCGCTGTTCATGTGGTCGCTGTCTTTCACCGATGCGTTTTTTGAATCCATGTCCGGAATAACCACGACCGGCTCAACCGTCATGAGCGGCCTGGACAGCACACCGCGCGGTATCCTGTTCTGGCGGGCGATCTTGCAGTGGCTCGGCGGAATCGGGTTTATCGTCACCGGCATGGCGCTGTTGCCGATCCTGAAGGTGGGCGGGATGCAGCTGTTTCGGACGGAAAGCTCGGACCAGGGGGAAAAGGCCCTGAAAAGCTCGACGCTTTTTGCCGTGGCCACCGCAACCGTTTATATGTCGCTGACCCTGGCCTGCATGGTGGTGTATCACTTTGGCGGCATGGGGATTTTCGATGCAATCATTCATGGGCTGACCACCCTGTCATCTGGCGGATTTTCAAATTATGATGCGTCTTTCGGCTATTTCACCAGCCCGTTCCTGCAATGGTCAGCCACCTTTTTCATGGCCTGCGCCGGCCTGCCGTTTGCCTGGTATATCCTGATGGCGCGCAAGATGCAGTTTCGCAGCGAACAGGTGCGCGCCTATCTTCTGCTTCTGGCGGTGGCGATCAGCCTGCTGACATTGTGGCGGGTTCTGGCAACCGGCGCCGGCCTGTCGGAATCCCTGCGCCTGGTTGCCTTCAACGTGGTGTCGGCGGTGACAACGACAGGCTATGCTACCGCGGATTACACCACCTGGGGGGGCACCGCGGCGGTGGCATTTTTTCTTTTGACAGCGTCGGGTGGCTGCACCGGATCAACCGCCGGGGGGGCAAAGATGATGCGCTGGATCGTTCTGGTGCGCGGTGTGAAAAACCGCCTGAACCGGATACGCTATCCAAATGGTGTGTTCCCGCTGCAATATGAGGGGCAGAGGCTGCAACTGAGCGTCCTTGATGGCGTTGTTTCCTTCTTCATTTTCTATTTTCTGACCATTGCCATGCTTGCGGTGGCGCTGAACCTGATCGGGCTGGATTTTTCGACTGCGATCAGTGGAGCGCTGACCTCGGTTGCCAATGTGGGTCCGGGCGTGGGACCGATCATCGGCCCGGCCGGCAATTTTTCCAGCCTGCCGGATTCGGCCAAATGGGTGCTTGTATTCGGCATGTATGTCGGGCGGCTGGAAATGCTGACGGTCTATGTGCTGTTTACCCGGCTTTTCTGGCGCGAGTTTGCCTGACGATCTGCCAATCGGGGCTGTTTTCCGGCTGGCGGCAGGTGACGTTTGCACAAGAATGCGTGAGGCATGAATTCCGTGTTTGAGCTTTGCCCATTTCCCGGCTAGCCCGGGAAAACCGGCAACGAAAGGAGCAGAGATGAATCACGAGAGCGTACAGGAATACTATGGGGAAACCTTGCAAAACAGCGATGACCTGCAAACCAACGCCTGCTGCACCGCCAGCAATATTCCGGCGCATCTGAAAACGGTTCTGGGCCAAATTCATGACGAGGTGATGGCCAAATATTATGGCTGTGGTCTGATCGCACCGCTGGCGCTGGAGGGGGCGCATATCCTTGATCTGGGTGCCGGTTCGGGGCGCGATGTTTATGCCCTGTCCGCCCTTGTGGGTGAAAGTGGCCGGGTGGTTGGGGTTGACATGACCGAGGCGCAGCTTGACGTCGCCCGCCGGCATCAGGATTTTCACGCCGGGGCTTTTGGCTATGGCGCGCCGAACACCGAATTTCACAAGGGTTATATCGAACGGCTGGACGAACTGCCGTTGGAGGCGGGCAGTTTTGACATCATCGTTTCCAATTGCGTGATCAACCTGGCGACCGACAAAGAGGCGGTTTTGCGCGGCGCGCACCGGCTGTTGAAGCCGGGGGGCGAAATGTATTTCTCGGATGTCTACAGTGACCGGCGGGTGCCGGAAAATCTGGCAAAAGACAAGGTTCTGTATGGGGAATGCCTGTCGGGCGCGCTCTACTGGAATGATTTTGAAGCCCTGGCGAAAAAGGCCGGCTTTGCGGATCCTCGGCTGGTTGAAGACCGGCCGCTGACCATTGAAAACCCCGAGATCGAAGCGCGGGTCGGCAATATCGGCTTTACCTCGGCGACCTATCGGCTGTTCAAGCTCGACGGGTTGGAGCCAGCCTGCGAAGACTATGGTCAGGCAGTGATTTACAAGGGCACGGTTGCACATGCCCCGCATGTTTTCGTGCTCGACAAACACCACCGGATGGAGACGGGCAGGGTTTTCCCGGTTTGCGGCAACACATGGCGTATGTTGCGCGAAACCCGCTTTGCCGGGCATTTCGATTTCATCGG
>JALSRG010000112.1 GCA_026984915.1 Marinosulfonomonas sp.
CAGGGGCTGTCGGATGGCGAGATCGAGGAGTTTATCGCCCTGATCCGCGAGGTTTCCACCAACACCACCGTGCTATTGATCGAACACAATATCCCCGTGGTGATGGCGCTGGCCGATACCGTTACCGTGTTGAACTTTGGCGAGATCATCGCTGAGGGTACGCCGGAGGAGATACACGCCAACACGCATGTGCAAGAGGCCTATCTGGGCGGATGATGCTGGAACTGCACGACATAAACGCCGCTTACGGCAAGGTGCAGGTGCTGCACGGGCTGTCGCTGAATGTGGCCGCCGGGGAAATCCTGTGTCTGCTGGGGCGAAATGGCGCGGGGAAATCCACCACCCTGAAAGCGATCATGGGGCTGGTGCCGGTCAACGCCGGATCAATGCAGCTTGAGGGGCACGAGACCACCGGCCTGCCTGCCTACCGCGTGCCCAAACTGGGGATAGGATACATCCCGCAGGGACGACGGTTGTTTGCGGAAATGACGGTGGCCGAGAACCTGCAAATCGGCCTGATGACCCGCGGTAAAGGGGCCGGGGTGCGCGAACGGGTGCTGGAGATGTTCCCGCGTCTGCGCGAACGCCTGCACCAACGGGCCGAAACCCTGTCAGGCGGTGAGCAACAGATGCTGGCCACCGCCCGCGCCCTGTGTCTGGAACCCAAAGTGCTGCTTTTGGACGAGCCGACCGAGGGGTTGCAGCCCTCGATGATTTCCCTGATCCGCGATGTGGTGGTGACGCTGAAAGAAGCGGGCGTGGCGATCATTCTGGTGGAGCAACGGGTGGACGCGGTGCTGGAGGTGGCGGACCGGATCGTGTTCGTTGAAAACGGCCGCGATGCGTTGACGGTGACGCCGGATGAAGTGCGCCATGATCCGGATTTGCTGCACAAATATGTTGGCGTGTGATTTTTTGACAGGATCAGACCATTTTGCGTAAAGCCCGCCGGTCGATCTTGGAGCCGTGTCTTTTATCCATCGGAATGGTGTCCAGAACCCTGATGGAAATCTTGCCGAAAGATTTCAGTTTTTCCTGCCATTCCTTTTCGTGCGACGGATCCCCCTGCACGAAGAGCACCGGTTTTCCGCCGGTGTTCAGCAGGGCGCATCTTTCTACACCGCCCCAGCAACGCGCGGCAATTTCTATGGAAAACGGAAAAAGGGTTTTGCCATCGACAATGGCTTCTGACCCTGTGCGCCCCAGCAGCCAGAGCCGCCCCTGCGGATCCAGATAGCCGGCATCCCCGGTCCGGTGCCAGATCGTTCCGTCGTCGTAAACCTTGTTTTGTGCATCTTGGGCGGGATCCAGATAGCCTTTGTTTACGTGTTTCCCGGCAACCTGGATCTCGTCATCTTTGATCCGAATCCTGAGCCCGTTTACCGGTTTGCCGACAAGCAGCCCCTTGCCTGCCAGCATGGCCTGCCGGTCGGCTTCATGGATGTCTGTGGCCGGCAGATGGGCGATCGGTTCCGCTTCGGTCGAGCCGTAAACACTGATTACCTTCAGGTCAGGATTTTGACGCTGGAGGGCGGCAAGCAAATCGGGAAAGACCGGCCCGCCGCCGGTGAAAACGGTTTTCAGGCCGTCGGGCAGCGTGCAAATAGCCAGTTTTTCGCATAAGGCAGGCGGCAAAAGCGCGCGTGTCACATTCCGGGTTTTGATCCAGTTGCAGAGTTGGGCAGGCGCAAGGCAGTGCAACTCTTGCATTTTCCAGTTTGGCAGTACCGTGGTTTGGCCGCTTGCCAGATTGATCAGGGTGAAAACCGGAAAGGCAACAAGATCACGTTGCGCAGTGTCACTGTGCAGCAGGGGTGAAAGGGCCTGATACTGGTCCATCATGAAGGCGTGGCTTCGGGCTATGGCCTTTGGCCGGCCGGTGGTGCCCGAGGTGAAGGAAATGAGCGCAATGTCATCCGGGTGTGGTTCAGTCCCGCGAAATCGCTTGCCGCCCTTTGTCGGGCGTAACAGTGATGAGGCCCACAGCCCTGGCACGAACAGTTTTAACAGCGTGTAGTAACCCGATGCACACAGGGCCTTGGGTTTTGTTGTTCTGACCGCATGGCGAAGCCCGGCAAGGCCCATCGCCGGTTCGGGCAGGACAACGGCGGCGCCGAGGGACCAGAGGGCGGCAAGGCTTGCGTAAAGATCGGCAGAAACCGGCATGGCAAGGACAACGCGATCGCCCGTGCCAATGCCCTTGTCATGCCAGGCAGCCGTCAGTTGCTGAACCCGCTCCTGCATCCCCGCAAATGTGATTTCACTGCCATCGTTGTTGACGATGGCGACACGATCAGGCTGGCGCTGAACCGCCTGTTCAAAGGCAGAAAGCAGATTAGCCATCTGAAACCAGCCCCATCAGGGAATAGCGGCGAAAGATTTCGGCCCCTTCCGCAGCACTGCGCAGCGCCGACAGATTGTCATTGTGGATCAGCGCGTGAATTGCGGTTTCATAGCCAAGCTGGCGGGCCGAGCAATGAAAGGCATGCGCCAGTTGCCGCCCCGCCCCCTTGGCAAGGCTGGCATAGGTTTTCAGGATTGCCGAGCATGGCGCTGGTCCTTCGGCATAATTGGGAATGCCAAAGAGAAAGCCGGCGAGCGAGCGATCAGGGCGGCGCGCAAAAAAGATCAGCTCCTTTTTCAACATTGGGACAATGGGCATATACATTGCCAGAAATGTATCCAGGTCGATGGGTTTATAAAACGCGTTTCCCGAGAACGCCTTTGTCGACAGGTCGTAAACCTGGCCAAACAGCGCCTCGGGGTTTTCCCCATCCCATGTTTCTATTGTCAGGTTGTTCGATATGGGCGGTGTATTCTGCGCTGTATTCGCCAAAGGAACCCGGGCTGAAAAATAGCCGCTGATTTCCCGGAAACCGGCCTTTCGGAATGCATGGGCTTCGTGGGGTTTGCTGTCTGGTTCCATCAGGAAGGGCAGGCTGCCGTCGGTTTCCGTGATCAGACGATAGCTGTGCCATGTGTCGCCATCCATTGGCCCAATGATCCGTGCCATTCCGATTTTGCGAATTTCATCCACCGATTTCCTGAGAATATGCGCGCCGCTTTTGCTGTTTTTGCAGGAAAAATTGCCGATAGCGGCTGTCGGCTGGTTTTCCCAGTCGGGCGCATCCAGGTAAATGGTCAACCGTGCATCCTCAGTTTTCAAAGCTATTGGTTTCATGCCTATTTGCCGATCATTTCCATTTCGAAAAGGTACATAGCAAGAGGCACGACACCTGAAAGCAAAGCAAGTTTTGCAATTCTGTTACGGCAAAAGAAGCCGGGAAGGAAAAGCGGGAAGGTGGATGTCAAAGCCAGCGTTGCCAAAGCGGAAAACAGCAAAGGCTCGGCCCAGTTGGCGTTTGCAGAGTTGAAGGAAACCACCATAACGCGAAGGAAAAACAGGCCGATTGCAATGGTTGTTGCGATGCCAACTCTTTGTAAGACGGGGCGTTTGCCAAGCGCAAGCGCGGCAAGCCCCATGGTCATGCCCATTGCATGCATTCCGTAAAAGGAAATGGCGCTGTTGCCGGTGGCATTGCCAAAAGCCAGCCAGCCAAAACTGATCAGGGCCAGAGCGGCAACGACATCGAGGTCGGGAAAACGCCCCTGACAGGGGTTTTTCGATCTGCACCATGCGTGAGAAAATAGAACAAGAATTGGCAGAAGCGCATTTTTGATATCCGTCACCGCCAACAACAGGAAAACTGCCACGACATACACCCGTGAGGCATGGCGTGTAAGGCCGAGTTTCGGGGCAAGGAATTTGAGGCCAAGCAATGCAAGAAGAAAGAGTATGGCAAGTACAAGCAGATGAAGAATATCGCTGTTGCCGTGGGTTTTCAGAAAAACCAGCAGGCCCAGGGGCAGAAAAAGGTTGTCAAAGCCACGCCAGCTATCGGCCTCGACCAAGGTCCCAAAAGCGGCAATCATCAATGAGAGCGCCAGAACGTTTGCAGGAGAGAAAGACCCGAACAGCAGGAGAACAACCAGCGAAATCAACAAGGTAACGATAAAGAAAACCACCGATCCCTCGACCGATTTATGGCTGTCTTCCACTTTGAAGATGCGCCGCCCATAGGCGCTGCCAACAAGGGCGGCAGCGGCATCTGCCAGCGTCAAGACGGCAATTGGCAGGACATATAAAACAGTGTTTCCCTGAGCCAGAAAGAAGCATAGTCCGATTGACAGGGCCAGCAGGACATCACCGTAGGACTGCCTGTCAACACTGTGCAGGGTTGACCCCAAACCTGATTTTGCCACCTTTGGAAGGCGCAAGAACCCCATGACAAAGAGGGTGACCACAATCAGCATGTAAACCGGCCAGCGGTCCGGAAACAGCCAGGGGAGTGTCAGGGCATAAAGCCCGGTTCCGATGTGAACAAGCTTGCGCTGGATTTCCGCATGTAACCCTGCAGTGTGGGCAATGCGCTTTACGATTGCCATCAGGGTGAGAAGCACCAGAACCGACCCGAACGCCAGTATGACTTGTACAGTGATATTCATTCTTTCACACGCTCAACAACAAAATCGGAATAGAAAAAGGCCTTGTCCTGCGCTTTCAAGGTCTCTTCCAGTGTGCTGAGGGTTTCAACCTTGTTCTGCAAAGCCTCTGGGACACGGCGCGGGGCCATCATGTTCCAATAGACGAGTCTGGCCCCCGGTTGGGAAGCGTTCAGGATGCTTTCATAGACTTTTGCAAACATGTCCGGTGACATGTACTCAAATATGTCGGAAAGGTTATAGCCACAGGCTGTTTCGCCGGTTGAAACGAAGGCCTCCAGTGATCCGGGCCGGATTTCTATTCGGTCCAGCCGGCTGGCGATCAGGTCGAAAAACTCTTTGCGCCACGGCATCGGCAGGGCTTTGCCATGCGTGCCTTTCATGATCCAGTGAAGGTACGGGTTTTCTGCCGGATCGCACTCAACCGCGGCATGGCTGATCCGGCGGGCAACATGTTGGGAAGGGCTGCCCTCTACGTGCTCAAAAAAGGCGCGGTCGCGCCCCATGCGCCCCATGACCAGACGGGAAAAGAAAAGGTTCAGCAAAACCCGCCAGCGCCAGGTGTTGAAACGCTTGTCGAGGAATTCCTGACGTTGCGGTTTGGGGCGAGATACAAAAATATCGTCAACGGTGCGGCGAGAATGAACCAGTGGCAACAGGTATCTTTGGAAAATTCGGAAATATCGCTCGAACTTTCCGACTCCGCCGGCCCCGTGCCGTTCGACATCATCGCGCAAGGAGTGCCAGAATGCCCGGCTTGCCGTATCCAGATTTGCCGTTGCCTTTTTCAACAGCGCTTTGCGTTGTGCGCTTGGGCGCGCGCCCATCAGTTGCAGAAATTCTGCATGCGTCAGGTTGCGATAGGCGCCGATGCGAAGGTGCAAGCAGGCGATTTGTGCCGGAGAAAGATCAACAACGACCACCCGCTGCGGATCAAGTGTCAGCATTGCCAGTGCGTTGTCCCCGGCAGAGCAGATCGAGACCAGGGTTTTGCCCTGACAATCACCCAGCGCCTGGGTCAGGACGTCAGCGTCCTCCCACAGCTGGGCATAGCGGATCTGGCCAAAATCTGCCTTGGATTCAATCTGTGCCGTTTGCATCGCATCTCTCGACAATGCCTGTTGCGCCGTCAACGGCCAGCATCTCGCCATTTTCTATCCAGCTTGTCGCGCCTTTCAGGCCGACAACGCAGGGTATTCCAAGTTCGCGGGCAACAATGGCTGAATGGGACAGAAGTGAGCCGCGTTCCACAATGATTGCCGAGGCATTGGAGAACACGGCAATCCAGCCCGGATCGGTGTGGCGGGCAACCAGAATATCACCGGGTTCAAGTTTTTCGTTTCGCGGATCGCGGATGATGCAGGCCCGCGCCTTGACTTGCCCGGCCGAACATCCCGTGGCCGTGCGGCTGGTGGACAAATCTTTCGCAGCTTCCGCCTTTTGCCAAAGTTGCGCAATGGCCGGGCCGCGAATTTCAATTCTTTCCGGCGGGTCGGGCCTTTGTGCTGCGGCTGCATCCTCTTTTTGCCGAAGGGCCACAACTGATTTCAGATCTGGCGACAGGCCAAACCCCTCGACGGCCCCCAACAGCTCATGCGTGGTCAGTGCAAAGACGTCGCGCGGTGTCGAGAGTATTCCCCGAGCAGCAAGTTCCCGACCAAGCGCCAGAAAAACACGGCGGGCATGGCCAAAGATGCGGGTGCGTTCAAACCGCAGGTTCTCGCGATCACGGACGCGGCTTTTGGTCCAGTTGATGATCCATTTGGCAAGGATGCGTTTCAAGGGGTTCTTCGGGAAAAGGGCGTTCCAATCCGGGTCTTTTGCAACATGCCGGATGCGCTCTTCTCGCTGGGCACTTGCGGCTATGGCATAGAGCAGGGTTGTCGGGTCATCAGCCAGGGGAATGCTTTCCAGTTTTAATTCTTCGGTACAGCGGTCCCCGAATTTATCGAGATAAGACCGGATTTCTTTTCGTATCTCGGGGTGGTTCTCCAAGGCGGCCAGACCGTTACGGGTCAGCGCCTCGGCCAACCCGGCCTTTCGGACCATCGCCCCGATCCGGGAAATCCGTTGTGCCGGTTCGGCCGAAATGATGTCTCCTTGGCCGATCATGACATCGTTGTGGAGCAAAAGCCCGTCTTCTCCCAGCCATTTTTCCATCATTTTGCGCGAGGCACCAAATGCGATCATGCAGAGAAAATCGTTCACCAGCGGCGCATCCCAGCGGTCAAGGAGCGTGCTTTCAATGTTCCGGTATTCTGCCGCAAGCTGTGACGGTCCGGCTGTTTGCAGATCAATCCCGCTGTTCAAAGCATCGTTCAGTCGCTCATTGAAACGGGTCCGTGTTCTGGAGAGGCGCAGGGCCTGCCAGGCCAATCCGGCGGCCACTTTTGCCAGCTTCATGTATTCCGGAATTTTGCCAATTCCTTTGGCCGGTGGTGGCCCGATATTGCTGGTCACTTCCGGCGGCATGGGTTCAGATACGCCCATCATGGTTTCCATGTAGGAGCGGTTCAGTGAAAAGCCGGGCAAAAGCGCCAGCGCCCGATACCAGTTGACCAGGTTGTAATAGACACGGCCATCTATGCGCCCCAGCATATTGTCAAAGACTGTCGCATTTGCAGCGATAACCTCATCCCGTACACCCAGAAGCCTGACAAAGGCGCGATACACTCTGGCATATACGTGCACAGCAAAGGAGTAAGTCAGGGGGCTGACCATGCCCGGATAGCTTTCCACGATGTTGGAGTTGTCAAAAATGGTTAGCGTCGTGTCTGTGCAAGGCGCCGGCAGAAGGGCTGTCGTGATCGGGCGCGCCTGAAGGATATGCAGCCCTGCGCCATCAATGGCCCATTCAATATCTTGCGGGGAACCGGCTGTTTTTTCCACTTGCCGCGCAAGTCGGGCAATTTCGCAGGCTTGCGTTTTATTCAGTACCTTTGGGTGTTTCGGGGCATCTGTGGCGGTTTCGTCGACAACCTCCCAGGTTTCCCCGTCTTTTTCGCCGGATACCAGAGCCTCCCCCAGGCCGGAAATGGCGGAAATGATAACCTTGTCCCGTTGGCCGGATACAGGATCGGCTGAAAAGGCGACGCCGGCGGCAGTTGCATTGATCATCCGCTGGACGATGATAGCCGGTGCTTCGGCCTCTCCGCCTGATTTGACCTGACGGTAGGTTTCCATGGTTTGCGAGAAGCCCGAGGCCCAGACCTGCTTTGCCGCGTCCAGAACCTTGCCGGCCGGGACATTCAGCAGGCTGTCGAATTGCCCGGCGTGGCTGTGCGCTTCCCCGTCCTCTTGCCTTGCTGAGCTGCGCACCGCAAAAGGCCCGCTCCCCAATTCCCGGATTGCCTTGTTCAACTGGCTTTTCAACCCTTTGGCGGCAATCGGGCCGTTTCTGCCTTTGACGAAGCTTTCGGAGCGGATCACAAAGAATGCCGGGGGGTTGAACCCGGCTTCGGCCAGTCGGGCCAGTGAGGCCGCCTTGCCCCCGGCCTGGGCCACATCGAACGCCTTTTCCTGCGGTACGATACAATCCATCAGAACGCCTCTGACACATAGGGGAGAAATCCGGCTGTGGCATAACACAGGAACACCCAGAGACCGGCGACCGTATCAAGGCGGTTCTGAGTTTTGGCTGAAAGATCAGACAGATAGGATCTGATGCTGTAGATGGCGATCATCAGCCCGACAAAACCGATGATTGCCGTGAGCAGACCGGTGCCGGTTGCCAGCCCGACACCGAGCAGCAGGGCAAAAGACAACAGTATGCATCCCAGCCAGATCAGGCTTGCCCTGCGCGGGCCCCATAGCCCGGAATAGGTATCCACCCCCATGATTTCATTTTCCGGGGCCCACAATTTGCGTCCAATTTCCAGAACACATCCGTTGACAAAGGACAGGGCCAGAAACAGCCAGAGTTTCGGGGCGGCCTGTCCTGCGGGCATCCACTCGATCCCGGTGAGAAGCAGATCAATGATCGGCATGATTGCCATGTGACTCAGCAGGTACAGGACCGGATGGGCCTTGAGCCATTCCGGAACGCCGAACTCCGCCGTCATCAGTGCCAGCCACAGCCAGACAAAGGCGAGGAGCCACAACAGCTTTGGTGACCAAAGCCAGACCACCAGGGTCGCCATTGCTGCACTTGTCAACCCCAACCCGATGATCAGTTTTAACGAGACAAGACCGCGTGGAATGGGCCGGTCGGGGCGGTAGGCCCGGTCATCTTCCAGGTCTTTGTATTCGTCGCAGACACGCAGTTGAAAAAACAGCGCCATTGCCACGAGGAATCCGGTCAGAAAGGCTGTCCAATGGGGCAGGGGCCGGCCCGCCAGTTGTGCGGAAACTCCGATACTGGCAGCAGAGAAAACCGCCAGAAGCGGGGCGGTTTTCTTCAGCGGAAAGCGCTCGGATTGATATATCCACAATCGGGAGAATAGAGGCCGGGTCATCTTTGCCGCGCCAGTTTTTCATGGGCACGGGTAAAATGGCCGGCAGAAATTGCTGCAACGATGGATATCTCGCCGCACAGGCATACGGCGGCCGCAACTTCGGCCAGAGCAGCACCTTTTCCGGCACCTTTCAGCCCGAGAACATTCAGGCCCGCCGACTGGCTGGGCAAATCTGTGCCGCCCCCGACGGATCCAACCAGAATGTTGGGCATTGTCACACAACAATACAAACCGTCCTTGTGCCGTTCCATTCTGGTGATGCCAATTGCGCTCTCGGCGACACAGGCGGCATCCTGCCCTGTGGCGATGTACAATGCCGCCAGACCATTGGCAAAATGCGCCTGCGCGCCCAACTGCCCCGAAAGATGCGATCCCAGATTGGCAACACGCCCGTATTCCAGCATGGCGTCAATCGTTGTTCCCAAGGTCTTTTCCACGACGTCAGCGCCAAGCGTGACAGAAGCACTGACCTTGCGGCCGCGGCCGGTGACCAGACCGAGGAATGAGGCTTTCTTGTCACCGGAGAAATTGCCTTCGATATACCAGTTTCGGATCGTGACCGGGCAGAATTCCCTGATGTGGTGGCAAAGTGCGTCCGTGGCGATAGTCACCATGTTCTGGCCGGCTGCGTCACCGGTTGTATAGCGGCAAATGAGGAAAACGATATTGTTATCGATCACGGGTTCGACGGAAACAAGCTCTCCGTAATTCGTGGTAGAGTCAGCAGCAGACTTCAAGGCATCTATCTCTGAAACAATCCATTCAACAAATCGCCCGGCCTCCAACAGGTTTTCAAAAACAAAGGCCGGTGTGCGGATGACGCCTTCGTAAAGGACTGCGGTACTTATTCCGCCGGATTTTGTTGCCGCATAGGCACCGCGTGCGTAGGATGCAACCAAGGCGGCCTCGGTCGTGGCGAGGGGCACGTGGTAATCACCACTGGCGTTGAGACCGTTAATGCGCAAAGGCCCGATAATGCCGACCGGCAGTTTTACGGTTCCGATAAAGTTTTCAATATTGGCACTGTAGCGCTCCGCATCTGCGATCGAAATCGGATCTGCCAGAACGGCCTTGTCTGACGGGCTGGCGGTATCCGGGCTGATCAGCCGTTTCCAGTAGCTTGAAACCGATGCTTCGGTGGCTTTGCGAACAGGGCGCAGCGTGGTGAATTCATCATCGCTGGGCAGCATCCTCTCAAGGATGGATCTGTCTTTGAATCTTGCTTGTACCCGTTTCAGCATTTCGCTGACATGAAATGGAATAATCAAAGACCGCCCTCAAACCATACCCCTGCCGCAAAACGGTGGCAGAAGAAAAATACCACATAAAATACCTAATGCTGAAGACCCCCTGCGGCAAGCCCGTAAAATCTGGTGATAGCAGAGATGGATCAGAGCATGAATTCCAGAAGCGGCGCGGCCCCGATTTTACGAAAGCTGGGCAGCCTTCACCACCTGCAAATGCGGCATGAGCTTTGCCATATCCGGCCCATGCGGCTGACCGATCAGGGCCTTGCGCAATGGCATGAACAATCCCCGCCCCTTGCGGCCGGTTGCATCTTGCACGGCTTTCGTCCATGTGCCCCAGGTTTCCTTGTTCCAGGGCCGTTCGGGCAACAGCCGCATGGCGTCCCTGACAAAATCCTTGTCTTCCTCATCTATCAGAGGCTCGGCGCCATCTCGGCACAGTTTCCACCACCTGCCGATGTCAGAGCGGGTTTCCAGGTTTTCGCGTACCGCCTCCCAGAAATCCGGGGCCTGTGCATCCGGCACCCCAATCGCCCGGATGGTGTCTTTCATCTCTTCAAACGTCAGATTGGATATGAATTTCTTGGTCAGCGGCTTCAGGTCTTCGACGTCAAACTTTGTCGGCGCCGCGCCAAAATGAGAGAGGTCAAACCCCGCGATCAGTTCATCAATATTGCTGCGCAATTCCACGGGATCGCTTGAGCCGAGCCGCGCCAACAGCGACAGCAGGGCCATGGGTTCGATACCGGCGTCCCGCAAATCACGCAGGGCCAAAGTGCCCAGGCGTTTGGACAGGGCCTCTCCGCTGGGGCCGGTCAGTAGCGAATGGTGGGCAAACTGCGGAACATTGCCGCCAAGCGCCTGAATGATCTGGATTTGCGTGGCCGTGTTTGTCACATGATCCGAACCGCGGACAACATGTGTGACCCCGTAATCGACATCATCACAGACGGATGCAAGGGTATACAAAAACTGTCCGTCACCGCGAATGAGAACCGGATCCGAAACACTGGCTGCGTCAATGGACAAGTCCCCCAGAATGCCGTCTTTCCATTCGATCCTTTCGTGATCCAGCTTGAAACGCCAATGGCTCGGCCGGTCTTGGCGCAGCGCATCCTTTTCTGCTTCGCTCAGCGTGAGGGCGCTGCGATCATAAACCGGAGGCTTTCCCATATTCAGTTGTTTCTTGCGCTTGAGATCCAGTTCGGTCGGGCTTTCAAAGCATTCATAGAGCCGCCCTTTTTCGCGCAACGTGTCTGCTGCCGCATTATAGCGTTCCAACCGTGCCGATTGTTTTTCCTCACGGTCCCAGGTCAACCCGAGCCAGGTCAGGTCTTCGCGAATTGCGGCTGCGAATTCTTCTGTCGAGCGTTCGGGATCCGTATCATCAAGCCGCAGAATGAATTCCCCATCGTTCTGACGCGCGATCATGTAGTTGAACAGGGCTGTGCGCAGATTTCCCACATGCAGAAATCCGGTGGGTGAAGGGGCAAAGCGGGTTGTCGTCATCGGTCTGGATCCAGTTTTTCGGGTTTCAAAGGCTCATACGCGGTATTTCGCTGCGGTAAAAGGGGGCGTTTCAAACAAGTTGCCGGTCCTCTTACATTTTTGAGGAGGTACAGGCATAAAGGCCTGTATGAATACGCCCATTCTGACCATTACGCTAAATCCGACCGTTGATCTGGCAACAAAAGCCGCCAGTGTCGATCCGGGACCCAAACTGCGCTGCGAAGAACCTTCGATCGAGCCGGGCGGCGGCGGGGTGAATGTTGCGCGGGCAATTGCAATTCTGGGTGGCAAAAGCGATGTGTTCATGGCTGCGGGCGGGCCGACGGGCGACCATCTTGAGGCCCTGTTGCGCCGTGTGAATGGCCTGTTTCTGCATCGTTTCGAAGCGCCCGGGGAAACGCGGCAAAGCTTTGCTGTGACAGAACGGGAAACCGGCGACCAGTACCGGTTTGTCATGCCGGGGCCCAGTTGGCGGCCGGCCGATGAAGAAAAGGTTTTGGAAAGCATAGCTGCGCTTGCGCCTGCCCAGGGTTATGTCGTGTTGAGCGGTAGTCAGCCGCCGGGTATATCGCCGGAATTTCCGGCGCGTCTGGCTGGCGCCTTGCCAAACGAAACCAGCCTGATCGTTGATACATCCGGTGGGCCGTTGCACCATTCAGCGGCCAGTAGACATCCGCCGTTTGCAATCCTGCGCATGGACCAGGCCGAAGCCGAGGAACTGGCGGCCTGTCCTTTGGTTGACGTTGCCGCCAGTGCCCGGTTTGCACGTGCATTGGTGGATAACGGGGTTGCCCGTGCCATTGTTGTGGCACGGGGCAAGGAAGGTTCAATCCTTGCGACATCCGATGCACAGATGTTTTGTGCATCGCCCGATGTCCCGGTGCGCAGCAAGATCGGAGCGGGGGACAGTTTTGTCGGGGCAATGGTTTTGTCTCTGGTGCAAGGGCATGATATTTCCATTGCGCTTTGCAAAGGTACGGCTGCCGCAAGTGCGGCCGTCATGACAGACTCGACCAGGCTGTGTTTGCGGGCCGATGTTGAGCGGCTTGCAAAGGACTGTGTGGCCCAGCCCTTGTAAGCATTCCCGCCCTGCGCAGCGCCGGGGCCTGCTTTTGCCAGAGGCCGTCAGCAGCGTTTCAACCGGGATCACGCCACCGGTTGACAATCGGGTAGCGCCGGTCGAGCCAGAAACTGCGCAGGGTCAGGCGCGGCCCGGGGGCGGATTGAAAGCGTTTGTATTCCGACCGGTAGAGCAGCCCCTCGACCTTTTTGACCATCGTGCGGTCAAAGCCCTGTGCAACCAGATCAGCGATCGAGGCCTCATCGTCCACCAGCCCTTTGAGAATGGCATCAAGAACGTCATAAGGCGGCAGGCTGTCCTCGTCTTTCTGATCCGGGCGCAGTTCTGCGGTCGGTGGTTTGTCAATCACGCGCGGGGGGATTACCTCGCCCGCTGGCCCCAGCATCCAGTCACGGTGGGTCTTGTTGCGCCAGCGGCAGGTTTCAAAGACCCGGGTTTTATAGAGATCCTTGATCGGGTTGTAACCGCCGGCCATATCCCCGTAAATTGTTGCATAACCAACGGCTATTTCGCTTTTATTACCGGTTGTCAGCAGCATTTCCCCGAATTTGTTGCTGAGCGCCATCAACAGCAGCCCGCGCAGGCGGGACTGTATATTTTCCTCGGTCACGTCGGGCCTGGTGCCTTCAAAAAGCGGTGCCAGGGTATTTGTAATGGCTTTGCGCCCTTCGCTGATGGAAATGAAATCATAGCGGCAGCCCAGGTTTTCAGCGACCTCTTTTGCATCCTCCAGCGACTCTGGTGAAGTATATTCGGAGGGCAGCATGACACAGCGCACATTTTCCGCCCCCAAGGCATCGGTGGCAATTGTGGCGACGATCGCACTGTCGATGCCTCCCGAAAGCCCGAGCAAGACTTTCGTGAAGCCGGATTTGCGCAGATAATCGCGCAGGGCAGTCACCATGCAGCGATAATCCTGTTCCCATTCGTCGGGCTGCAATGCCAACGGGCCTTGCTCTGCCCGCCAGCCTTTGTCGGTTTCAACAAAATCGAGATGTGTAATTGCATCTTCAAAGGCGGGCATTTGCAGCGCAAGCGTGCCGCCGGGGTTGAGGGCAAACGTGGCCCCGTCAAAGACCTGATCATCCTGTCCGCCTGTCAGGTTCAGATAGATCAGGGGCAATTCCGTCTCCACGACCCGCGCCACCATGTGGTTCATTCGTACATCGAGCTTGTTGCGGAAATATGGCGAGCCATTGGGAACCAGCAGGATTTCAGCGCCGGATTCGGCCAGGGTTTCGGCTACATCCGGGCTCCACGCATCCTCACATACGGGGGATCCTATTCTGAGCGGGCCGACGCTATAGGGGCCTTGTGGCGGTCCCGGGTCGAACAGGCGCACTTCGTCAAAAACGGTTTCGTTCGGGAGTTTCTGTTTCAGGACCTTCGCCGCAATTTCCCCGTTCTGAAGTATGAAATAGGCGTTATAGAGCTTGTCGTCGACAGCAAGGGGGCCGCCGATGCCGATTGCCGGGCCATCGGCACAGGCTTTTGCCAAAGCCTCGATTTCCATCATCGCCGCCTTGTGAAACGCCGGTTTCATCACAAGGTCCTGCGTCTGGTATCCGGTGATGAACATCTCGGGTAGCGCCAGCATGTCCGCATTGGCACCTTTTGCCACCTGCCATGCATTTTGCGCCTGTTGCGCATTTTCCTTTAGCGCCCCTACAGTCGGGTTCAATTGGGCCAGGGTCAGGCGAAATCGTTTTGGCATGCGTATTTCCTTGTTCAGGGTGGCGTTTTTCTAGCAGAGTTCTGCCGAAGGGAAAGCCTCGACATGCCAAAAACCGTTGTAAGCCAGACTGTGCTGAATTAGGCTTTGCTGACAGCCGCCTGTGGAAACTGCCGTGGATGGCGGTGAATGGTGATGAATGAGGTATCTGACTATGCGTAAATCAATCGCCTTGAAATATAGCGGTCTCGCTTGTGCAGCGATCCTGTACTTGGCGACTTCGACGGCAGGTCTGGCGCAGGGTTCCGGCGTTATTGAAACCAAGCAATACGACAACGGCGGCATATACGAGGGTACTTTTGAAAACGGTAAACCAAACGGTCAGGGAACCTATCGGCTGCCAAACGGGTATTATTATGAAGGTCAGTGGCAGAATGGCGAAATCAAGGGGCAAGGCATAGCGCATTTTCCGAATGGATCGGTTTACGAAGGTGAATTTGCTGACAGCAAGTTTAACGGATTTGGCAAGCTGACACTTCCCGATGGTACGATTTATGAAGGCGATTGGGTGAATAATGAATTCACCGGGAATGGCATAGCTATTTACGCAAACGGCGTTCAGTACGAGGGCGGATTCCGAAATCGCCGCCATCACGGTGTAGGTACGATGAAAAGCCCGAACGGCTATGTCTATCAGGGAGAATGGGTCAATGGTGCCAAGGAAGGCGAGGGAACGATAACCTATCCTGACGGCACGATTTACAAGGGATCTTTGCGAAACAACCAACGTGAAGGGCAGGGCGTTCTGACAATGCCCGAAGGGTTGAAATATGATGGCGAGTGGACAGCCAATGCGTTTGATGGCACCGGAACGCTGACCCAACCCAACGGTGACGTGTATGTCGGACAATTCAAGGCTGGCAAACGCAATGGTACGGGTAAGCAGACCTATTCCAACGGCGACATTTATACGGGCATGTTCCAGAATGACCGGCGTCATGGCCAGGGAAGTTTCGTCACCAAAGACGGTTTTCGTTACACCGGAAACTGGGTGATGGGGCACTTCAAGGGGACAGGCGAAATGGCATTTCGCGATGGTTCGGTTTATAAGGGCGAGTTCGACAATGATCTTCCCGACGGAATTGGCGTCATGACCCATCCGGACGGCAGTTCATACGAGGGAGAATGGAAAGCCGGGGTTCAGGACGGCAAAGGTGTCTCGCACTATGCCAATGGTCGGGTTTACGAAGGTGAATTCAAGGATGGGAAACACCAGGGCTTTGGCGTTCTGACCGAAACTGACGGTTACAGGTATGAGGGCGACTGGGTTGGAGGAATGCGTCAGGGGCATGGCAAGGTGACTTATGCGAATGGTGACACCTATGAAGGCGGCTTTGTCGCGGATCGCCGTGAAGGGCAAGGGACCATGAAGACAGCGGACGGGCTTACCTACACCGGAAGCTGGAAAGCGGGAAAATTTGATGGCAAGGGCATTGCGACCTATCCGAATGGCGATGTCTACGAAGGAATGTTTGTAAAGGGTAAACGACAAGGTATCGGAACATTGCGTTTCAACAGTGGCGAGGTCCAGACCGGAACCTGGGAGAACGGCGCATTTGTCCCGGCACGGGTTTCCGGCGAGACGGCTGGCACTGGGAATAATACAGTGCCGAATACCGGGACGACTCTGGAGGGTGGCAACTGAAGCTTGCAAAGGGATTGTTGATACAATTTTCTGAAGATGCGCGAACGACTTGGGGCAACTCTGACGATGGTCAGGGACCTGCCAGAATAAACCTAAAACGAAAAACTGTTGTGGAAAAGCCATATTTTTCGGGCTTTTCTGGTGCTGTTAGCCTGAAAAGCAAAATAATGATCTGAAGTGGCATGTTTTCTTTCATTGAAAGAAACCAATATGCAACTATTCGCGGGTAAAGGTAAGGCAAAGTCCTTGGAGTAGTGTCCCGATGCTTGTTTTAATGGCCGAGAAAGCCTATAGTATTGTGAGCGTCAGCTTATTTAAGGACGCAGGAAATTTACACACGGTTGCTTGCACGGTTGATGTGTAAATGGTTGTTATTATTAATGGAGGGGCGAAAAATGGGCTCATTATCTATATTCCGAAAAATTGGGTTTTCTGCCGTGGTTGCATCGCTCGGCGTTGTTTCCGCGGCCGAGGCTGCATCTGTCCGGTTTGATTCACTTGAAGCTGTGTTTCAAAATGCGACCGGTGGATCAAACATTGTTCAAACGATAAGCTACGGAGATCCGGCCAGTATCCGATGGGGTGTAACAAACGGCGGTCCGCAGTCGGGCTATGATTTCGACGCCCAGGATACGCCGTTTACCCGTGTGCAGGACACGGTTTTCGGCCTGGGCGAATTCACCCATCACAATTTCCCGATTGGCCGGAACACGGGCATCACGTCTGTTGAACTTTTTGTCCGGGCAAACATTGTATCCGTGCCGGATGCTGGGCCGGATGTCAGCTTGGGCACAAGTATCTTCAAGTTTCTGATCAAACATGAAGAAACACATAATGTGGCACCTTGTCCCTATCCGGGTACATCAGTCTGTGATGACAGGGTTTCGATTTCTACACTGACGTCCTCTGATTCAGTCTTGATTGATGGGATAAACTATACCCTGTCCATTCTCGGTTTTTCGGAAACGCTTGCAGATGCCAATAACGGCATATTCAACGCAGATTTTCTGTCGCCCGAAGGTGGTTCGAATACGCGTGTTCTGGCTGCAACATTCGCCGTTGATGACAGAAACATCGCCCCGGTTCCCCTGCCGGCAGGGTTGCCGCTTCTGTTGGCCAGCCTTGGTGTGTTGGGCTTGGTGCGAAAGCGCAGCAAGGGCGCGTAAAACGGCCTTGGTTTTGCAGCAGAAAAGATAGCGAGCGGGGTGCATTGTTTGCATCCCGCTTTTTTGCAGTCGACAATCACGAAATTTGTCAACTCTCTCGGTAAAGCGATTTACCGTCTACAGTCTTCCCGTTGCCAGACAAGCAGGCGATACCCCTTCGATATGATTTGCGAAGGG
>JALSRG010000113.1 GCA_026984915.1 Marinosulfonomonas sp.
TTGCGAAGGGGAGTGGCTTTGCCCGGTCACTTCAGTTTTGTAACGCCCAGCATTTTCATGACTGCGGCTTCATAAAACGGTTCAGACACACCTTTGCGAACCTTGCGAATGAAATACCATTCAAACATCAGCTTGGCCCAATGCACCCAGCGCCCCTTTGATGTCCAGTTGACATTTCTTGGCGGGTTTTGCGGCATCGCCAGGAAGGCCGCGCCCCGGTCCCCGAAATCGGCAAGGCAAAGCGCATTCCATGTGGGCAGCGCCGTTGGTTCCTCTCCGTCAATGATTTTCGGGATGTTGTGCGCTGTCGCGGTTACCATGCTTTCGATCATGAAGCCGGTTTTCGGAACACCCGTGGGCACAGGGGTGGCCACAGGCGGGGCGATGGCAATACAGACGCCGATGGCAAACACATTTGGGAATGCCGGGTTGCGCTGGTGCTTGTCGACTATGACAAATCCGCGCGGATTGACCAACCCTTCGATCCCCATTAGCGCGGGGATCCCACGAAAGGCCGGCAGCATCATGGAATACTTGAATTCCTTTTCATGTTTTTTAATCTCTTTGCCGTCTTCATCAACTTCGGTGATGAAGGCTTTGCCGTCTTCAAATTTTTCGACTTTCGCATTCGTGATCCAGTCGATGTGGCGACCGCGCATGATGGATTCGAGCATGCCTTTCGTATCACCAACACCGCCCAGACCCAGATGGCCGACAAACGGTTCAGAAGTGACAAAGGTCATCGGAACCTTGTGACGGATCTTGCGGCGGCGCAAATCCGTATCCATCACCATGGCATATTCATAAGCCGGACCAAAGCAGGATGCGCCCTGAACCGCCCCGACAACGATCGGCCCCGGGTCCTCACAGAACTTTTCCCATGCATCTGCCGAGCCTTCGGCATGTTCGATGGAACAAACTGATTGTGTCAACCCGTCTGGGCCAAACCCCTTGATTTCGTCAAAGGCAAGTTCGGGCCCTGTCGCAATAACAATATAGTCGTAAGACACGGATTGACCGCTTTCCAGTTCCACCCTGTTTTCGGCGGGATGAAGCTTTTTTGCGCCGTCGCAGATAAATTTGATTCCGCGGCGTGACATGACCGGCTCAAGCTCGACTATAATGTCCTTTTTCTTGCGCCAGCCGACACCGGCCCAAGGGTTTGATGGGGTAAACTGGAAATAGGGTTTGTCGGAAATCACAGTGACTTCATGACTTTTGGTTAGCTTTTCACGCAATTCAAAGGCTTGAATGGCACCGCCTAGCCCAGCCCCTAAAACAACAACATGTGCCATTGGCATTCTCCTCCTGGTGTTTTCATATCCAATCCCCGCGTGGTTCTGGCCTGACAACAAAATCCATCAGAATTATAATCACAGGGAAGTCATATCGTTTCTGTCATGCAGATGCGCTTTGATGAGTCTGCACCGATTTTGATAAAACTACTACTTTGAAATGGCGAATCAAGACAAATTCCATTTTATGCATATAACGATTTTCAAATTAACGCCTGAAATGCCGCGTAACTATATGTAAAATATCACGTTTTCATCCCTCAAACACATAAAGTTTTCGCATGCGCGACAAATGGCCTCTCTAAAAAGAAACAGGGAATACCGGTGACCGGGGCTTTTCTTTTCCGGTTTTGCCGATATAGTTGGCCGCGATGACGAGATACACTCATATCACATTTGATGCAGTTGCGGCCAGCGGCCGGCTGCCCTTGGGTGCTATCCTACTCCTTAGCTGCCTCTGAGCGTGCTCGCTATGGCGCGACCGTTCAGAGGATGTGATGCGCGCCACTATTCTCGCTAAGGACATATACGAAAGTTTCCAAAATGACCGATACATCAACGCAAGACCGCGTAATCATCTTTGACACCACTTTGCGCGACGGCGAACAATCCCCCGGCGCCACCATGACCCATGACGAAAAACTGGAAATCGCATCCCTGCTGGATGAGATGGGCGTGGACGTGATCGAGGCCGGTTTCCCGATAGCCTCCGAGGGGGATTTTGCCGCCGTGTCCGAGATTGCCAAAAACAGCAAGAATGCGGTGATCTGCGGGCTGGCCCGCGCCAAGACCGGCGATATCGACCGCTGCTGGGAAGCGGTGAAATTCGCTGCCCGCCCGCGCATCCACACCTTTATCGGCACATCCCCCCAGCACCGCGCCATTCCCAATCTGGATATGGACGAAATGGCCGATGTGATCCATCAGACCGTGACCCATGCCCGCAACCTGTGCGACAATATCCAGTGGTCGCCGATGGATGCCACCCGCACCGAGGACGATTACCTGTGCCGCGTGGTGGAAATTGCCATCAAGGCCGGCGCGACCACCATCAATATTCCCGATACTGTCGGCTATACGGCACCTGCCGAAAGCGCCAAGATCATCCGCATGTTGCTGGAGCGGGTGCCGGGCGCCGATGACATCATCTTTGCCACCCATTGCCATAACGATCTGGGGATGGCCACCGCCAACGCGCTGGCCGCTGTGGACGCGGGTGCGCGGCAGATCGAATGCACCATCAACGGGCTGGGTGAACGTGCCGGCAACACCGCACTGGAAGAGGTGGTGATGGCAATGCGCGTGCGTAATGACATCATGCCGTACCGGACCGGCATCGACACCACCAAGATCATGAACCTGTCGCGCATGGTCGCCACGGTGTCCGGTTTTCCCGTACAATACAACAAGGCCATCGTCGGCAAGAACGCCTTTGCTCATGAAAGCGGCATCCATCAGGACGGGATGCTGAAATCGGCCGATACATTTGAAATCATGCGGCCCGAGGATGTGGGCCTGTCGGAAACCAATCTGGTGATGGGCAAACATTCCGGCCGCGCCGCGTTGCGGGCCAAGCTGGCCGATCTGGGCTATGATCTGGCCGACAACCAGTTGAAGGACGTGTTCGTGCGTTTCAAGGCGCTGGCCGATCGCAAAAAGGAAATCTATGACGACGACCTGATCGCCCTGATGCGCGACACCACATCGGATGCCGAACATGACACGATCCAGTTGAACCACCTGCGCGTGGTCTGCGGCACATCCGGCCCGCAGACGGCGGAAATGACGCTTGAAATCGAGGGCAAGGATTGCACCACCACAGCCACTGGTGACGGGCCTGTTGATGCGGCTTTCAACGCAGTGAAAGAGCTGTTTCCGCATGATGCCCGTCTGCAATTGTATCAGGTCCATGCGGTGACCGAAGGCACCGATGCACAGGCAACAGTCAGCGTGCGGATGGAGGAAAATGGCAAGATCGCCGTTGGCCAGTCGGCGGATACCGATACGGTGGTTGCATCAGTCCGGGCCTATGTCAACGCGCTGAATCGCTTGCTGGTCAGACGCGAAAAAACCAAGCCGGAGGATAATGCGGGGCCTGTTTCGTAAGGAAATTCAAGTTGGGCGCGGTAAATCTGAAATTGTAATAAACATGCAAAAATTGCCCTGATATTTGTCTGAAAATGCCAGAAATTTCAATAATCCAATGTTTTTGCCATACCTTGCACTCGCAGGGCAGCCTCGCTTAGACGGAAATTGGCAAAAAGGTGCTGACCTTGGTGATTCAGCCCCTTTACCCCGGTAGTGCCTCACGCCTATAAGAAGCCCCTGCCCGTGGTTTTGGAATCGCGGGTTTTCGGGGTGGATCAGGAACGGGATGTCCTTCGCATGGCTGGTTTTGGTGGTTTGTTTTCGTCCGACATGGCAATTGATTTGGGCACAGCGAACACGCTGGTCTATGTCAAAGGCAAGGGCATCATTTTGAACGAACCTTCGGTGGTGGCCTATCACGTCAAGGACGGCGTAAAAAAGGTGCTGGCCGTGGGGGAAGACGCCAAGCTGATGCTGGGCCGCACACCGGGCAGTATCGAGGCGATCCGGCCGATGCGCGAAGGGGTGATTGCCGATTTTGATACAGCCGAGGAAATGATCAAACATTTCATTCGTAAAGTGCATAAACGCACGACGTTTTCGAAACCGAAAATCATTGTCTGTGTTCCGCATGGTGCAACCCCGGTCGAAAAGCGTGCGATCCGTCAATCGGTTCTTTCTGCCGGCGCGCGTCGTGCCGGGCTGATTGCCGAACCTATCGCAGCGGCAATCGGTGCAGGGATGCCGATAACCGACCCGACCGGCAATATGGTAGTGGACATTGGCGGCGGTACCACCGAGGTGGCCGTTCTCAGTCTGGGTGACATCGTATACGCTCGCAGCGTGCGTGTGGGTGGTGACCGAATGGATGAGGCCATTGTCAGCTATCTGCGCCGGCAACAGAACCTGCTGATTGGCGAAAGCACTGCCGAACGGATCAAGACGTCAATCGGTACCGCACGGATGCCCGACGATGGGCGCGGTTCTGTCATGCAGATTCGTGGGCGCGATCTGTTGAATGGGGTACCAAAGGAAACCGAGGTGAATCAGGCGCAGATTGCCGAGGCACTGGCGGAACCGGTGCAGCAGATTTGCGAAGCCGTGATGACAGCCCTGGAAGCCACACCGCCCGATCTGGCGGCGGATATCGTTGACCGGGGCGTCATGCTGACCGGTGGCGGTGCATTGCTCGGAGAATTGGATCTTGCCCTGCGCGAGCAAACGGGGCTGGCAATATCGGTTGCCGACGAGTCCCTGAATTGTGTTGCCTTGGGAACCGGCAAGGCATTGGAATACGAAAAACAGCTGCGTCATGTGATAGACTACGACAGTTAGGGCCGAACCGGCCTTGTGGAGCAGCCCTTGGCTAAGGAAAACGCATCATATCGCTATCTTCGCCCGGTCCGGCGCATCCTGGTCGGGCTTTTGGTTTTCCTGCTTATGGGGACCTTTCTGCTATGGCGCATCGACAGCCCGCGTGTTGAACGGTTTCGCACCCGCCTGATTGATCGCGTGGTGCCCGGTTTTGAGTGGGCAATGGCGCCACTGACAGGGGCGGCAAAAATGGTGGAAAGCTATCAGTCCTATCAGAAACTGTTTGAGCAGAATCAGGAATTGCGGCGCGAACTTCAGCAGATGAAATCCTGGAAAGAAGCGGCGCTGCAACTGGAGCAGAAAAATGCCAAGTTGCTGGATTTGAACAAAGTTCGCCTGGATCCGAAGCTGACCTATGTAACAGGTGTTGTTCTGGCTGATAGCGGCTCGCCGTTTCGCCAATCGGTTCTGGTGAATGTTGGCTCTCGCGATGGTATCAGGGATGGTTGGGCGACGATGGATGGAATTGGCCTCGTCGGCAGAATTTCGGGGGTCGGAAACCGTACGGCGCGTGTTATTCTGCTGACTGATTCAAACAGCCGAATTCCGGTAACAATACAACCATCGGGACAAAAAGCCGTTTTGGCAGGGGATAATTCAGCGGTGCCGCCCATTGAGTTTCTTGAAAAGCCGGAATTGGTCCGCCCTGGCGATAGTGTTGTTTCCTCGGGTGATGGCGGGGTGTTTCCTGCTGGTCTGCTGGTTGGGCGAATCGCCCAGGGGTCGGACCGGCGGTTAAGGGTTCGTCTTGCCGCCGATTACGAACGGCTGGAATATTTGCGCGTATTGCGATCCAAACCGGTGGAACTGCTGTCCGACCCCGGAAAACTGCTGATCCCGATTTCGCCGGTTGCGGAGGTTCCAGCAGAAGAGCCGGAGGGCGCAGCAAGCGCAGGGCAGGATGGTTGATAGTGCGACCTTGCGAACCTGGTTGTACCGGATGGTTTATCTTGTCACCTGTTGTGTCATAATCTTCTTTCATCTCATTCCGTTGCAGACCATGTTTGGGCGGTGGCCCGCGCCTGATCTGATATCCTCGTTGACTTTCGCCTGGATTTTGCGGCGCCCCGAGTATGTGCCGGTTCTGATGATTGCCGCAGTCATGTTTCTGGCCGATATGTTGCTCTTGCGCCCCCCCGGGCTGCAGGCGGCCTTTATTGTGATCGGGGCGGAATTTTTACGGCGAAGATGGCATTTGATGCGCGAACTTCCGTTCTGGATGGAGTGGGCTGTTGTCGCGGGGGTTCTGGTTGCTATCGTGATTGGGCAAAGACTGCTATTGACGATCGCAATGTTGGAACGGCCTTCCATGTCGTTAACTCTGCTACAATTGCTCGCAACGATTCTCAGCTACCCTCTTGTCGTATTCGCAACACGTAATATCTTTGGAGTACAGAAATCCGCGCCAGGGGCCGTGGACGCTTTGGGACATCGCATATGAGACGCGCCACAAAAGATACGGAGGAGAGCCAGCGCCGTATATCCCGGCGGGCACTTCTGCTTGGCGTATCGCAACTCGGTTTTGCCGGAGTTCTGGCTGCGCGCATGCGCTATCTGCAGGTTGACGAGGCAGATCAGTTCCGGCTTTTGGCAGATGAAAACCGTATAAATATTCGTCTGTTACCACCGGTTCGCGGCCTTATTTATGACAGGAACGGCGTGCCGTTGGCGGTGAACGAGCAGAACTACCGGGTCACAATTGTAAAAGAAGATGCCGGGGATGTTGACGCCGTAATCGAGCGATTGTCCAAACTGATATCCTTTGATCCGGAGGAGTTGGAAAAATCCCGAAAAGAGATTGACGAGCGCAGCCCCTTTGTTCCTGTAACCTTGGCAGACCGTCTGAGTTGGAAGCAGGTCGCCGAAGTTGCGGTGAACGCGCCGGCCTTGCCCGGAGTGACCCCGGAGGTCGGCCTGACCCGCTATTATCCCTGGGACACGGATTTTGCCCATATCGTCGGTTATGTCGGACCCGTTTCCGACTATGATCTGAAACGCCTTGAAGATCCGGATCCGGTGCTTCAGATTCCGCGGTTTCAGATTGGCAAATCGGGCATCGAGGCCAAGCTGGAAAAATCCCTGCGCGGCAAGGCCGGTATCAAGCGTATCGAGGTCAATGCGATTGGCCGCGTCATCAGAGAGCTTGACCGGAAGGAAAGTACGCCTGGGGCCAACATTCAGGTGACAATCGACAGCGCCCTGCAGAATTATGTGCAAGAACGCCTGAAAGGCGAGAGCGCCGCCGCCGTGGTCATAGATACCCAAACCGGTGACTTGCTGGCAGTTGGCTCTTCGCCGGCCTTTGACCCCAATAAATTTGTGACAGGCATTTCAGTACCCGATTACAAGGCGTTACTGGATAACGAGAGACGCCCGCTTGCAAACAAGGCCGTTCAGGGGACTTATCCGCCCGGCTCGACCTTCAAGATGGTTACGGCGCTGGCCGCCCTGGAGGCCGGGGTCGTCACCCCTGAAGAAACAGTTCTTTGCAAAGGCTTCATCGAAGTGGGGGGGCGGCGTTTTCACTGTTGGAAACGCGCCGGCCACGGCCAGATGGATTTGCACAATTCAATCCGCCAGTCATGCGACGTTTATTATTACGAAATGGCGCAGCGTGCCGGGATTGAAAAAATAACGGCCATGGCAAACCGGCTGGGGCTTGGCCAGCACTTTCCAATACCGATGTCTGCGGTTGCCGAGGGTCTGACGCCAACCAAAGATTGGAAACGCCGCAAAAAAGGTGCCGATTGGGTTATCGGCGATTCCCTGAATTCCGCCATTGGTCAGGGGTTCGTTCTGGCGTCTCCGCTGCAATTGGCGGTCATGAGCGCGCGCTTGGCAAGTGGTCGCTCGGTCACACCGCGGTTGATAAAATCAATGAACGGGCAGGAAACCCCTCTGGGTGCAGGAGAACCCTTGGGATTGAATGAAAACCACCTGCGCCAAATTCGCAAGGCAATGTTTGATGTTTCAAACAGCAAACGCGGCACAGCCTTCCGGGCGAGAATTGTTGAGGACGGGTTCCGCCTGGCCGGAAAGACGGGAACCAGCCAGGTTCGTAATATTACCAAGGCTGAACGGGCGCGCGGGGTGATTCGAAACCGCGATCTGCCATGGAAACGACGCGACCACGCGTTGTTTGTATCCTTCGCTCCTTTCGACAATCCCAGAATCGCCGTGTCGGTTGTTGTGGAACATGGCGGCGGCGGGTCAACCGTTGCGGCGCCGATAGCACGTGATATCGTCCTGCGAACCCTTTATGGCAAGCTGCCGCCCTTGGAAGCCTATCCCAAGAAAGACAGATGGCGCATACGACAGGAGCAAGAAAAACTCAGTCTGCGTGACCCGGCCAAGCCAAGCGAGGGCCAGGACCGCGCATGAGTTATCTTGAGTACACCGTCAAACATGTGCCCTCCGGGCTGCGCAAACTGCTGCATCTCAACTGGGCCCTGGTTTTGTTGCTGACTGCGGTCAGCTGTGTCGGATTCCTGATGCTTTACGCGGTTGCGGGCGGGGCCTGGACACCATGGGTTGAGCCTCAGATGATGCGGTTTGCCATGGGAATGGTGGTTATGCTGTTTGTGGCCATGGTGCCGATCTGGTTCTGGCGCAATATGGCGGGTGTTGCTTACGGGGTTTCCATCCTTTTGCTTGTCGCTGTAGAGTACATGGGGGACGTGAATATGGGGGCCAGGCGCTGGATTGATTTGGGCTTCATTCGTCTTCAGCCATCGGAACTGGCGAAAATTACCATGGTCATGCTGTTGGCAGCTTACTATGATTGGCTTGATATTCGCAAGGTTTCCAAACCCTTATGGGTGATTGTGCCCTTGTTGATCATTCTTCTGCCAACGGCTCTGGTCTTGAAACAACCTGATCTGGGCACCGCAATTCTGTTGATTGCCGGTGGCGGGATCGTGATGTTTCTTGCCGGGGTCAGCCTGTACTATTTTGGCGCTGTACTGGCCTTGGGGGCCGGGTTGATAACAGCGGTTTTCAGGTCACGGGGAACCCCTTGGCAGTTATTGAAGGACTACCAGTTCAAACGCATAGACACGTTTCTCGATCCAAGCATTGACCCATTGGGGCAGGGGTATCATATTACCCAGTCGAAAATCGCTCTGGGCTCCGGTGGCTGGGGGGGGCGAGGCTTTATGCAAGGCACACAGACCCGGCTGAACTTTCTGCCCGAAAAACATACGGATTTCATTTTTACGACACTCGCCGAGGATTTCGGTTTTGTCGGCGGGATAACACTTCTTGGTCTTTACATGCTGATCCTCGGGTTTTGTTTTTATACTGCACTCAAGACAAAAGATCGTTTTGCATCGCTGACGACGCTTGGCATCGGCTCAACCTTTTTCCTGTTTTTTGCGGTCAACATGTCCATGGTCATGGGGCTTGCTCCGGTCGTGGGGGTGCCTTTGCCGCTGGTGTCATATGGCGGCTCGGCAATGCTGGTTCTGCTGGCAGCGTTCGGATTGGTGCAGAGTGCAAATGTGCACCGACCAAGGTAGATGCGGCCAAGACAAAGCCTGATTGTAATATCTGACCTTCGCGCATAGGGTTCTGTTCATATGAAAGGAGGGTCAGATGTCGGTTTTTCACCTGGCGTTCAATGTCACGGATCTTGAAAAATCACGTGCTTTCTACCACGATATATTGGGATGTGCCGAAGGGCGAAGCACTGATACCTGGGTCGATTTCAATTTTTTCGGTCACCAGATTTCACTGCACCTGGGCAAGCCATTTCAAACCGAAAACTCGGGACAAGTAGCAGGCCATCTGGTGCCAATGCCGCATTTGGGGGTCGTGCTGCCCCTGGAAGAATGGCGCAGCCTTTCTGCAAGGTTGCAAGCCGCGGGCATCGATTTTGTGCTTGAGCCGAGCACCCGTTTTGCTGGTGAGGCTGGCGAGCAAAGCACCATGTTTTTCCGGGATCCTTCGGGAAACCCCATTGAAATAAAAGGCTTTGCCGACATGGCCCAAGTGTTTGAAAAATGACCCGAATTTATTTTTCTGCGCGGCCGGAAAAATGGCTTGAATATCAATCCCCCCTGCGCTCGGCCCTGGGGGAAACGGGTATCTCTTTTCATCTGGCCCCCACCTTTGATGACCCTGAAAAGGTTGATTATATCGTGTATGATCCGAAAGGTCCGCTGCGCGATTTCACACCATTCATCAATGCCAAGGCGGTCCTTGCTCTGTGGGCCGGTGTGGAAGGGATTGTCAACAATCCGACATTGACCCAGCCGCTGGCGCGTATGGTTGACAGTGGCCTGTCGGAGGGGATGGCCGAGTGGGTGACCGGGCAGGTTTTGCGCCATCATTTGGGGTTGGATGAGCATATTTGCCGCACAACGCCGGAATGGCAGCCAAATGCCCCGCCGCTGGCCCGTGACCGAAAGGTGGCGATTCTCGGATTGGGGGCGTTGGGGCAAGCCTGTGCCAAAGCGTTGTCCGATCTGAATTTTGATGTCAGCGGTTGGAGCCGGAATCCCAAGAAACTCACTGGAATCAAATGTTATTCGGGCGACGCCGGATTGCAGAAGGCATTGCGCGCTGCGGAAATTCTGGTGCTGCTCTTGCCGCTGACGCAACAAACGGAAAACGTGTTGGATTCCAAGCGGTTGGCACAGCTGCCCAAGGGGGCGGTAATCCTGAATCCGGGGCGCGGCGGGTTGATTGACGACGGGGCATTGCTGGCGGCGCTGGACAGTGGCCAGATCGGCCATGCGACGCTGGATGTTTTCCGGACAGAACCGCTGCCGACAGAGCATCCCTATTGGGCGCATCCCAAGGTCACGGTGACCCCGCATATCGCCTCGGAAACCCGCCCCGAGAGCGCCAGCCGGATGATCGCGGAGAATATCCGCCGGGGTGAAAACGGCGAGCCTTTTCTGAATCTGGTGGATCGCGGCGCCGGGTATTGAGCACAGATCCGGCACTGCAGGGTTGCACGGGATTCACCAGCTGACAGCGCAAAAGCGGCGTATGGATTTTATACATATTCCATACATATTCCATACATACGCGGCCAAAGGCCCAGGCGATCTGTTTCAGCGCAGATTTGGCGGCTTTTCCGGGTCGCTGCCGGGCCGGACCGGTTTGATCGCACCGGCTTCGGGTTGCGGCAGATCAAACCGAAGGCCAACGCGTGAAAGGGCTGCAATCAGCGGATCGGAAGCATGGAAGAAAGCGACATCGAATTTACCGCCATCCATTCCGGAAAAGGCAACTGCCTCATTCACCGCTTTGGCAAGGGCGGCTTCGGCGCCGGGGCGCGCATCGACAAAAACCAGAATATGACCCTGCTGCCCGTCTTTGTAGCGCACCCCGGCCAGCCAGGCGGATTTGGCAAGACCGGCGGCACTGGCGAGCTTTGCATCCAACCCCGAGAGAAGAGACGCGGGCAGGCCGGCCGGCGCTGAAAAGCTTTCAGCCCGGGCGCTGGTTTCGCCCGGTTCCACGGAAAGCGTTTCCGCCAGCCAGTCGATCGCATTCGGCGGGATCAGCCACGCGGAAGGGGCGACCTCGGGATTGAGGGCAATACCGATCTGCTGCTGTTTCAGCATTGCCACGAGCACCCGACCGGAAAGCGCAGCATAGGGGGCTGTGGCGCCGGTGAACTCTGCCAGCCGCTCTTGTCGATCAAAGGCAATGACATAGGGGCCGGTTTCGGTTTCGATCAGAACCGGATCCAGATTTTCCCCGCTGGGTTCCCGTGCCAGCAGCAGAAACAATTCGCTGTCAGCCAGCCGCTCATGAAACCGCATGCGCGTTGTCGGGCTGTCTTTTGCCATCATCGCGGCATGTGCAATATCAAGCGCTGTCCGGTTCGTCATCCTGCAATACCTCGGCCACCCTGGAACGCAGAACCGGCAGAAGCTCGGCGGTGAACCAGGGGTTTTTCCCGAGCCATGCAGTATTGCGCCACGACGGATGAGGCAAGGGAATGATGCGTGGCAGATGATCACGCCAGTTCTGCACCGTTTTGGTCACCCCACCCCTGGCCATGGGGCCAAGGTGCCATTTTTGCGCGTATCCGCCGACAAGGATTGTCAGGCGGACATCTTGCATATGTGACATCACCCTTTCGTGCCAGGTTTTTGCGCAGACAGGCGGCGGCGGCAGATCGGCGCCACGTTCATTGTATCCGGGAAAGCAAAATGCCATCGGGATGATGGCGATCTGGTCTTTGTCATAAAAACAGTCGCGCCCGACCCCCAACCACGCGCGCAGCCGGTCGCCTGAAGGATCATCAAAAGGTATGCCGGACGAATGTACACGCGCCCCCGGTGCCTGGCCTGCGATCAGCAAACGCGCATTAGGGGAAAACCAGGCAACGGGCCGGGGTGTATGCGCGGTCTGCGTGGCGAGAAAACGATCAGCGCAAATTCGGCATGCGCGGATTTGTTCCACCAGTGAGGATGGCTGATCTGTCATCTGTCCTGTATAATCCTGCGGGCAGGCAGTTCCAAATGTGTATGCGAAACGCGTGGTTGGTAGCGAGCATCGGTTGATCTGCGATTCTTGTTTTGGAAGGTGCGGTTTCCCCGAATGTCATCTGTCATTTCTCCACTGGCAAAAGAATGCGGCCCAAATATTGGATGGTTGCTCCCTTGAAGAAGTTAAAGTATTCAGATCTGACATCAAAGGGGATCCTGCAGCTAATGTACCGTGTATGGAATTTTGTCGCCAGTTATTCGCTGCTTTTGATCATCGGGGCCGTTCTTGCCATTTTCTGGGTCAATGCCGACCCGCACAGTTATCATGATCTGGTTGATCTGGTGCTGGTTGACGACACCTTTGTTGGCATACCCTACAGGGATGAAAACGGTATTATCCACCGCACCCTGACGCTGCATTTTCTGGTCAATGATATACTCATGGCCTTCTTTTTTGCCATTGCGGCCAAGGAAGTCTGGGAGGCGGTGATCCTGAAGAATGGCGCGCTGCGCGGCAAAAAGGCGGCGACACCGCTGATTGCAACCCTGGGCGGGATGGTCGGGCCGGTTGCGGTTTATCTGGGCATGGCCGTTGCCATGGGGCCAGTCATCTATGCATCCGTTACCAATGGCTGGGCCATTCCCACGGCAACCGATATCGCGTTTTCCTATCTGGTGGGGCGTATCGTATTCGGGGCGGGGCACCCGGCGGTTCGGTTTCTGCTGTTGCTGGCTATCGCAGACGATGCGCTGGGGCTGCTGATCCTGGCGATTTTCTATCCGACAGGTGAACTGGCGCCGGTCTGGTTGCTGTTATCGCTTTTCGCGGCGGTCGCTGTATACCTGTTGTTCAATCTCGCACCTCGCCTGCTGGATGGCGACAACACGCTGCGCCCGGTTTCGAGCTGGGTTCGCAAGCATCTTTCGTTCTGGCCCTATCTTCTGGCCGGGGCAGTCAGTTGGTACGGGTTTCAGCAATCCGGCCTGCATCCGGCGCTTGGGTTGTTGCCGATCGTTCCGACGATTCCGCATGCCGACCGGGCCTTCGGGCTGTTTTCGGAGGCAGAGCAGTATTTGACAGATTTGCTGAACCATATCGAACACAAGCTTAAGCATTTTGTTGAAGTAATACTATTTTTCTTTGGATTGCTGAATGCCGGGGTAGAGTTTTCCGTCATTAGCGAACCCACATGGCTGGTACTGGGTGGCTTGCTGATCGGCAAGCCCCTGGGCATTGCGCTGTTTGGCTGGTTTGCCGCCTATGGCCTGAAACTGGGCCTGCCGGCGGGGATGCGCGGGCTTGATCTGGTGGTGGTCGGCTGCGTGGCGGCGATCGGCTTTACCGTGGCGCTGTTTGTGGCTTCTGTGGCCTTTGAGCCCGGCCCTATTCAGGACGCGGCTAAAATGGGTGCCTTGATGAGCTTTGGCGCGGCGTTTGTTTCGATAATCGCAGGCAAGATATTGCGTGTGGAAAAGCAGAACGGATAGTTGAATTTCAGCCGATCGCTGAAAATAATGGCTTTTTGGGCGATTTCTGCAATGAACACTGTAAATTTTGCCGGCCCTCCGCCATACTAATGCCGAAAAGGCCCCTGATAGAGGGGCTGTTAACCATATCCCGTTAAGGGTTGAAACGGCCACAGAGGCGCCGCCGGAGCAGAAAAGTGCTCGAGTTTTTGGATGTAAGCAAGTCCTTCTGGACGGGACTACAGCGCAAGGTGATCCTTGATCGGGTTTCCTTTCGCGTGGAATTGGGCAATTCCCTGGGCATACTCGCCCCGAACGGAACCGGAAAGACCACGCTGATCAACATGATGGCGGGGCTGGAGAAGCCGGACGAGGGGCGGATCATCAAAAGCTGCCGGGTCTCTTTTCCGCTGGGGTTCATGGGGGGGGTCATCGGCAAACATACCGGTATGGAAAACGCCCGCTTCATCGCCCAGCTTTACGGGCTGGATCCGGATTATGTCGAGGCATTTTCACGCTGGCTGTGCGGCATCGAGGAATATTTCGATATGCCGGTTGCAACCTACAGTTCGGGTATGAAGGCGCGGTTCAACTTTTCGCTCATGCTGGCGCTGGATTTTGATATCTACCTGATTGATGAGGGGATGCCCTCGACCACGGATGTGGAATTCAATAGAAAGGCAGGACAGATACTGAGCGAAAGGTTGAACAAAACGACCGTGGTGATTGTTTCACACCAGGCCAGAACACTGGAAAAATTCTGCCGCTCTGCCGCAGTTCTTCGGGATGGAAAGCTGCATATGTTCAATACGCTGGAAGAGGCCAAGCGACTCTATGACTACGAAGCCCAAGGCTAAGAAATACAGAATCCGGCGACAAGGCGCGGAAGCTGTCGCGGCGGCGGCCTCGCAAGACGTGCCCGCAAGCGGCGCGGTGTCTGCCAAGGAAAGCGAAGCCTCGGTCGCGGAAGCGATAGCACAGATCCGCAAGGAAGGATTGACCGGCCGGCAACTGAGGATGGCCCGACGCATCGCCCGCAAACAGGGACTGGCCCCGACATCCGATTTTGACGCCGTGCGGCTGCTGCGCTTGCAGGGCATAGATCCGTTTCAGCGTTCCAGCATGCTGGAACTGGTTGTCCCGGCAAACCAGCAACCCCAGCCCGGAAGCATCCAACTGCCGCAAACGATCCCCGTGCCGGGGAGCAATCTGCCATCGACCGAATTGGGCAATGCAGCGCAGCGCGCAAAGGAAATCCTGCAGATACAACGTGATATTGTCAGGCGCCGACGGCGCAAACAGTTGCTGCTATTGGCCCGGCTGGCGGTGTTCGTGTTCCTGCCCACCTTTTTTGCCGGCTATTACTATTATTTCATTGCAACACCGATGTATGCCACGAAATCCGAATTTGTCATCCAGAAAGCGGATTCGCCCATGGGCGGGGTCGGCGGCATGTTTGCCGGCACACAGTTTGCAACATCGCAGGATTCGATAACGGTTCAGGGGTATCTGCAATCGCGTGGCGCGATGCTGCGGCTGGACAAGGACCACGGTTTCAAGGAGCATTTCAGCCAGGACTGGATTGATCCGATCCAGGCCCTGCCCAAGGATGCGACCAACGAAGCGGCTTACAGACTGTACAAGCAACATGTGAAAATCGGCTTTGATCCGACGGAGGGCACGATCAAAATGGAGGTCAGCGCGGCTGACCCAAAGGTGAGCGTGGAATTTTCAGAAGCGCTGATATCCTATGCCGAGGAACGGGTGGATCAACTGACAAAGCGGCTGCGTGAAAACCAGATGGAGGACGCGCGCCAAAGCTATGTGGAGGCGGCCGCGGCCGTGCGCAAGGCACAGGAGGACCTGATCAAGGTGCAGGAAAGCTCTCAGGTCATCAGCGGGGATGTTGAGGTCGGGCTGCTGACCAACCGCATTTCGGCGCTGGAACTTCAACTGACGCAGGACGAACTGTCGCTGCAGGAAATGCTGGCCAATGCCCGGCCGAACCCTGCGAAAGTTGAACCGTTGCAGCGTAAAATCGCCTTTCTGAAAAGCAAGATACAGAGTTTCAGAGACCAGTTGACCGAAAGCACCGCCGACGGGAAATCAATTGCCAGCAAAAGCAGCGAAATTGCTTTGGCCCAGGCGGAACTGGAAACACGGAACCTGATGATGCAGGCTGCATTGCAGCAGTTGGAAACGGCCCGTCTGGAGGCCAACAAGCAGGTGCGGTATCTGTCGGTTTCCGTGCAACCCATAGCTTTGGACGAGCCTACCTATCCGCGTAAATTTGAAAACACTCTGTTGGCATTTCTGGTGTTCGCCGGAATCTATCTGATGGCGTCACTGACCGCCTCGATCCTGAGGGAGCAGGTTTCATCTTAGGACGTAAACCAAAAAGACCGGAATGTTTGTATGATGCACGAGGCACCAATGTATTCATATCGGGCCGAGCATGGCTGATGTGGGGATTTGACAGGCGCCCCGGATATTGCCAATACGCCTGTGACCAACATTGAGAAAGCGATTTACCGTGACAAAACCCTTGCCGACCGTCCAGCAGAACACCTGGAATTTTCTGCGTGATCCGATGATAGCCCCGACGGGGTTTCGCGAATACGACGCGCGCTGGAAATACCCCGATGAAATCAACCTGCCGGGGATAACCGCCCTGGGGCTGGGGCTGGGAACACAGATGTACCGGCGCGCAATCCGGCCGGAAATCTGCGTGGCCAATGATTACCGGGATTATTCACTGTCGATCAAGAATGCGCTGATCGTTGGCCTGATGCAGGCCGGTATACAGGTGAAAGACATCGGCCCGGCGCTGTCCCCCATGGCCTATTTCGCTCAGTTCCATCTGGATGTGCCTGCCGTTGCCATGGTGACCGCCAGCCATAACCCCAATGGTTGGACCGGTGTCAAGATGGGCTTTGACCGGCCTCTGACGCACGGCCCGGACGAGATGAACGAGTTGCGCGATATTGTCTTGCAGGGTGAGGGCAGGGCGCGCGCCGGCGGGGCTTATGAGTTTGTTGATGGCGTTAAAGAGGCCTATCTCGATGATCTGGTCGGTGATTTCCGCATGAAACGGCCTCTGCGTGTCGTCTGCGCCACCGGCAATGGCACGGCTTCGGCCTTTGCGCCAGAACTGTTTGCGCGTATGGGCGTCGAAGTCGTCCCCCTGCACAACCGGCTTGATTACACCTTCCCCCATTACAACCCGAACCCGGAAGCCATGGAAATGTTGCATGATATGTCACGGGCGGTCACGCAATCCGGCGCCGATTTCGCGTTGGGTTTTGATGGCGATGGCGACCGCTGCGGTGTGGTCGACAACGAAGGTGAAGAGATTTTCGCCGACAAGATGGGTGTGATCATGGCGCGCGACTGGGCGCGTATTTATCCGGGGTCAACCTTTGTTGCCGATGTGAAATCAACCGGCCTGTTTGCCTCGGACCCCGAGTTGCAGGCGCATGATATCAAGGCGGATTACTGGAAGACCGGCCATAGCCATATGAAACGACGCGTGCGCGATATTGGCGCCCTGGCCGGGTTTGAAAAATCTGGCCATTATTTTCTGGCCGCCCCCATTGGTCGTGGATATGACTGCGGCATGCGGGTGGCGGTGGAAATCTGCAAACTGATGGATCGCAACCCGGATTTGTCGATGGCCGATTTGCGCCGGGCCTTGCCGAAAACCTGGTCGACTCCGACCATGTCACCCTATTGCGCTGACGAAGAAAAATACGACGTGCTGGCGCGTATTGTCAAACGGCTCGAAGCGCATTTTGCGCAAGGCGGGGGCCTGGCAGGGCGTGAGATCAGGCAGATCGTGACGGTCAATGGTGCGCGGGTGATCCTTGACAACGGCGGCTGGGGGCTGGTTCGGGCATCCAGCAATACACCCAATCTGGTTGTCGTCTGCGAAAGCCCGGAAAGCGAAGACGAGTTGCGGGCTATCTTCAGCGATATTGACGGCTTTGTTCATGCCGAGCCCTCGGTTGGCGACTACGATCAGACATTCTGAGGCTGGAAGGGTTTGCCCGAAGAAGGCAGCATTGATGCTTGCTGGCGCAGGCCCTGCCGGGCGGGTAAGTTGCCCTCCCCCTGTCGCGATCCTGTATTGCTGGCCTCTTTTTGTCCGCGCGGATGGCAAAGCATCCGTTCAACCTTCATTTTTCCTGATTCAGGGCTTGAACCGGCGGCGCGTCCATCGTAATTAGCGCCTCACAGTTGGGGTGTAGCCAAGTGGTAAGGCATCGGTTTTTGGTATCGTGTATCGTAGGTTCGAATCCTACCACCCCAGCCACACATTCCCGCGTTTTCTGGTGTTGAGGAGCCGCTGCGCGAGTGTGGCGTGGTTTCGGGCGCATGCGGCGCGGGGTTTTCGGAAGAGACGCGACCCTGAGCGCCGCTGGTCTTGTCACGGTTACGTTCCGGTCTCTCAACTCATTTAAGCGGCCTTTCGTTCGAAGGCCAAGGGGCTTTTTCCGCCTAGCGATGAGTGCCGCCGCCGTGGATTGCAGAAACCGTTGATGTATTGGAGTATTGCCCCTTCCGCCTGTCGTCTGGTTTCCCATCGGTTGCGCCATATCAGCTCTGCCTTGAGAGATTTGAAGAACGTCTCGATCAGCCGACCATCATGATGGTGCTTTACCAGGTGATGATAGCCGCGTGGTGAGGGGCAGGGCGGTCAGCCGCTCGGATCCGATGCTGCCGGGGTTTGGTGTGCGCCCTCATATGGCGGGTTCTTCTGCGAGCTTTGCTTGTATATGGACATTAGTTTTTTTGTGCGCTGCTTGCTTTGAGCAAAGCGGTAGGATGTGTTTTCGGCCTCGATGATCGAGCAATGACGGGCGAGGCGATCCAGCAACAAGAGTTACAGAACCGCAGGTTGCAGTACCTTGGAGACTGGCTGTGGAATGGCTCTGGACATGGCCAGCCGATCCACCCAAAATGCCCTCGGCAGGCATCGCAGAAAGCGCAAAACCGAAGCAAGCTGCAGGTATTCAAGGCCGCGCCCTAGCAGAAGGGGATGGAAGGTTGCAAATTTCCATAAAGGAAAACGAAGAGGTTCCTTCTATTTGATGGCGTTGCACGAGAGGTATTGAAATGATCAGGAAAAAACGGGAAAAGTTCAACCCTTCCCGGGTCTGGCTTGATCGTGAAATTGCAGATTTCGGCAAGCAATTGCCTCCGGGAGGGAGAGTCCTCGACGCCGGTGCGGGCGATCAGAGATACCGTTGTCACTTTCAGCACATGGATTATGAGGCCGCCGATTTCGAGAAGGTCGACAAGCCCTATGCGCAGAGCACCTATGTTTGTGATCTAGCAGATATTCCGGTGGAAAATGAACGTTTCGACGGCATCATTTTTTCGCAGGTCATGGAGCATCTGCCATATCCGGCGAAGACGCTTTCGGAATTGCACAGGGTTCTGAAACCGGGAGGGAAGCTGTTTTATAGCGCACCCTTATTTTATGAAGAACATGAGAAACCTTATGATTTCTACAGATACACGCAATTTTCCATAAATCTTTTGTTCAAGGATGCCGGCTTCAGTATAGAGCGGCTTGACTGGCTCGAAGGTTATATGGGCACGCTGAATTACCAATTGCGGCGAATGGCCAGACATCTTCCCTTCCGGCCTTCTCAGATAGGAGGAGGGCCAATGGCATGGGCTACGGTTACGGCTTTCATTCCGCTCAAGATCAGTGCCATCATAGCTGCATACGGAGCAGGGCGCTGTGATATTCGCACGCGCTATAAGGGTAGCGGTTTTCCAATAAACTACGTGGCGATCGTGAAGAAGCCGCAAGATTGACCGGCTTGAGCGGCCTGAAACCGTGTCGATGGTATTCCTGCCATCGCTGCTAGGCCCAAGGCTGGCATCATTGGCGTCAGCTTTTGGTCCGGCGAAGGCGTTTATTCAAACTTTTTTTCATTGTCAGCCTTTTTGCGAAAACTTCGCCGGCAATCACTTCCTTCCAACTGACTTCCTGTCTCCCCTCGCGCATCTTGCGCAGAATGACCAAGGTTCCCGTGTGGGTAATTTTTTCGTAATTCGGATTTTGCTTCAGGAAACGCTCGGTTGCCCAGATGACTCCGGGAAAATCGGGCTTGTAATCGTGCAGGCATACAAGGCCGCCGGGAGAGAGCATCCGTGTCCAGCGAAGATCCTTCATCACATAGTTGGCACCGTGGTGGCCATCTATGAAGATAAAATCGAATTTTTCCCTGTCCCGCAGGGCCTTTCTGCACAGATCCCAGCTACGCCCCTCACGGATATCGATATCAGCTGGGTCAATTCCGGCATCTCGTAGGTTTTTC
This sequence comes from Marinosulfonomonas sp., assembly GCA_026984915.1. Lineage (GTDB taxonomy): Bacteria > Pseudomonadota > Alphaproteobacteria > Rhodobacterales > Rhodobacteraceae > WFVA01. Next base: position 20,005 of record JALSRG010000113.1, read on the forward strand.
TCAACTGCGGCGCGTTGGTTGGGGAAATATTCAAATGTGTCCACCACCACGAAGGGCGGGCGTGGCTCATCGTAGCCCGTCATCAGTTCGCGCAACGTACCGCCTGCGGCTGTGCCTATTTCGAGATGTTTGCCCCGCAGAGGAACTGAAAATATGCTTTCCTTCAGGGCTTTCAACTCTTCTTCGGACACTTCGGGGGCGAGGGTAAGGGCGGATGGGCGCATATTTGTCTCTTTCACTTTTGCGGCTTGAGAAGCCTCCGAATTGGGGCGCCGGGGTCAGCCTTGGGCAAGGCTTTCAAGAAACCTTTCCATTACGGGCCAAGTTTTCTGTGCATTGCCCCTTACATTTTCGAAATCGAAGTCCAGATGGTGGGCCAGTTGCCCGGGTTCCAGCATCGGAAAGCCAAGATATTCGGAAAAGCCCAGGCTTCTGTCATCAACATAGGTGAGGAATGACCACTTGTTTTGACTGAGAAAAAGCAAATGAGCATGCAGTCGGCTGCCAACGTGCAGACCGATCGAGCCATAGAAACGGATGCATTCTTCAGCTGTTCCGGGGGAAACAAGGCGGAAGCCCAGACGGCGGGCCCTCGCATGCAGAATGGCGATATCACCCAGCCAACTGGGAGGAAGGGTTTTCCGCACGGCCGGGCCGATCCCCTTGCGCAGTTTTCGGAAATCCTGATGCAGTACGAGGAATTTTTCGGCTGTTGGAAACTGGCGAGCCACATCCTCAAGGGTGCGGATCTCGCGCTCAAGAAAGTCATCCCTTTCGGTAACCGTAACAGCAACACGCTCGGCGTTTTTCGCAAAATGTCTGCCTTCAAGGAGGGGGCGGTCATAACTCACAGGGCAACCGGTCATCAGGAATTTGTCCTTTAGATCGGGAAAGGCAGCCTCAAGCAACGCAACGGTGCGGGGGCAACGCCATGATGAGTATTCTATGTGTTCATGGATTTCCTGGATGATTTCACGTGTCGGTATGTTGAAGCCCCTATTTTTCTTCTTAAGGCCATCCAAACCGATGCCAAAGGGAATGAACCGCAGCTTGAGGCGGCGGATTTCATCGGCAGTCAGCCCGGGCCAGGGCGCAAAATCATCGGAAAGCTGGTTGGCCCCGCCCAGAACGACCCCCCGCGCTGCACGGAGCTTTTCCACAACCGCCGGTGAAGGAGGGAGGCGGGGGCTGAAAACATGATCGGCAGGGAATTTTCCGATATGCCTTTCAATGGCGTGAAATATGAAGCCGTCACCAAGATTGACCCGTTTGCGCCGCATCTCTCTGGGCACCAGATACGGGGTGAGGATCGCCAGATCATTGGCTGCGGTGACGAAGGCTTGCCTCGCGGTTGTCATTGACAAGCCCATATCACTGTTCTCTGGTTGGAGGTGGGACGGCACTCTCGAATTACAAAGCTGGCTTCTTCAAGGCATGCCGTGAAATCACTTTCGCTCATCAACGTTTTCCAGCCCAGCTTCCGCTTTGATCTCCGCGGGTTTTTGCGAAAGTCGCTTACCGAGTGGCTGACAATGAGATACCGGCAATCCTGCCGCAGAGATCGCAATGCGCCGGGAACATCGGCCACATATTCAAGCACACCAAGCAGAACGGCCACATCGAACCGCGCGCCTAGCGGCTGACGGGATATGTCAAATTTGGCAACCTCAGGTGATTGGGGCAGAAGGTCGAAACCATGGTAGGAAACTGCCGGGACCAGGGTCCTTATTTCTTCCCGCAATTTCTGATCCCCGCAGCCAATATCGGCGATTTTCAATTCTGCCTTTCCGGCATCCGGCAGGGCGGCAATCATTTCGGCCGCAATTCGGGCACGGTCCTTCCACATCTCGTGATCCTGCTCGTGAAGGTTGAACCGGTTGGAAACCGGCTTGCCCCGCTGGATGATCCTGTGCAGCCAGCTCAATTGTGTGTTCCTTGTTCGCTTTCGAGTTTTCTTTTTGTCTTCATGCGCCTGTTGTCGGCCTTGACGGTGCGCTTGACCCGCTTGCGCCTTGCTTCGAGCGCCAGAGCCTCCAGAAGCCATGCTCCCCGCCCCTTTTGTGGCGCGATAAACCCGGGCTTGACGCGGCTTTCCCAGAAGAAAGGCATATAGAGCCTGTACTCTCCCTTGAAGTGGTAGAGGGTAATCGACCTCAGATCTTGGCTAAGGGTAGGGCGCTTGGTGGTGGGGGTGAAATTGTAGCGGCTTGAATCCAGCAGCAGGATACGGACCCCTTCGGCATCAACCACCCGGCCGATATTTTCTGCCACATCGATCCCCTGCAGGATTTCGGCAAGAGCATACTGATCGCCATACCATTCCCGCCAAGGGGTGAGGGCTTCCTCCTCCATGATTGAAAGGAGCCTTGAGAAAAATGCCCGAGATGCTTCAGGGCGCTTGGAATTGGCCAGTATCAGCCCGCCGTTGACCGGCATCTGGCTGTTTGATCTCACCGTCAGGGCGATATCAAAATCCTGCTCGAAAAGATCAGATAGTGGCGAGATCAGCAGCATGTCGGTATCGGCAAACACGACCGGGCGATCAAAAGGCCTCTGCTGCAAGAAATCTGCCTGGCGGCGTGTGCGCTCCAGCATGAAATTCTGTTGATCTACGGGGCGGCGATCTATCACGGTATCGCCATGGGCAGATGGCAAGGGCGTTTCGGGGTCGGTGAGAATTACAAATTCCGGCTGTTTTTCAACGGCCTTAACCGATGCGCGCAACATTTCGAACTGCGCATCCCCCGGCAAGGCTTCCCACACGGGCCATGCCGGCGTATCGCGAACAGGAACGCAGAAAAATGTTGCGAAACACGTTTTCAACTGTGGCCTCTTTCTTGTCTGTGGTGCAGATTTTCAGATCGCCTGGCGTTCTGTTTTATAAAGTGGCTATGTGTATAATGAAGATTTTGCATAGTGCAAGTTGCAGATATGGGGCTGTCAACGGCAGAGAAAAGGCTGGGTTCTGCCGTAAATTTCTCCGCCTGTTTTCCTCTGTGCTGAATTCTGCCATAAGCTTTCGAAAAATTCTTTGGGCAGAAGATCATAAATAATGATCAGCTTCAAAGGCAGTGACCTGCCCCCCGAAAGACGTAATCCTGTACGCGGTGTTTTTCTATGGCCTTGAACTCGGCGGAATGGTTCTTTCGCTTTGTCATATCGGATCGTCTATCTCATCAGATGATCCACCTTAACAACTGGTCCGAAATCCCGCGACCACCTCTCACCTCTCCTCTTTAGAACCTGAATCAGTTTAGCAATATAGACAAGTATTCCGGCTTGAGGACGACCCACATTTTTTCTGTGCCGATTTCGTCGGCACGGATACTATCCAGCGTGATAGTCAAAGATTGGCCCTTACTTGATCTAGCCTCAAAGGTGGTCGAACTACCTTTGAAAATTCGCTGGTCGATATTCAACTCAAATGCCAGAGAAGACTCGGGTTTGTTGCTATAACAAGTAATATTCTCGGGGCGGATTACAGCGCCAACTTTCTGGCCTGGTGTTGGAGAACCTTTCCGACAATCGCCCCGCAGTTCAGTGCCAAACCAATCTAGAACCACTTGCTTTCCGTCGATGCCTTTTACGCCGCATTCAAGCATATTTGTCTCGCCGATAAATTCAGCAACAAATCGGCTTTCCGGATGACTATACAAATCCTTGGGTGATCCGGCTTGCTCAATCCGGCCTTTGTTCATAACCAGCACTCTATCTGACATTGTCAGAGCTTCTTCTTGGTCATGGGTCACAAAAATAAAGGTCTTTCCGGTGCGTTTCTGAATTGATTTCAGTTCAATCTGAACCTGTTTGCGCAGCTTGGCGTCAAGCGCCCCAAGCGGTTCGTCCAGTAGCAGTACACTTGGATCTGGGGCCAAAGCACGTGCCAGGGCCACACGTTGCCGTTGACCACCTGAAAGTTCTTCCGGCTTGCGGTCTTTGAAGCCAGTCAACTGCATGAACTCCAAAAGTTCATCCACACGCGCTTCAGTTTCGGCCTTGGTCTTTCCCTTCAGTTCTAACCCAAAGGCAATATTGCGGCCACAGGTCATATGGGGGAAAAGTGCATAGTCTTGGAAAACCATATTCACGTTTCTGCGGTTGGGTGGAATATTCGTGACATCATCATCCCCCAAAAACACCTGTCCAGTTGTTGGGGTTTCGAAACCGCCCAATATCCTGAGTGTCGTCGATTTTCCGCATCCGGATGGGCCAAGAAGTGTCACAAAATCGCCGGGCTGAATCGTCAGGTTTATCTTCTCAACCGCAACGAAAGAGCCGTACTTCTTTGATATGTCAACAAGGCTGACGGTGGCATTTTTCATTTTGGGTTATTCCTTTATTTCCGCCGCATGAGGCGTTCGGCTGCCAAGCCCATCACCGCGGTAATCACGAGGACAACAGATGATATTGCATTAATCTCTGGCGACATACCGGTTCTGAGTTGTGAGAAGATGTAGACTGGTAACGTTGGTTCATACCCACCCAAAAAGAAAGATCGAACGAAGTCATCGAAACTCGTGAGCATACAAAAGATTCCTGCACCGACCAAGGCTGGCGTCAGGTAAGGTAATGTAATTCTAAAAAACGAGATTACATTGTCCGCGCCCAGATCTTGCGCTGCTTCAACATGGCTCATGGGTTGCGAGTTTAGCCGAGCCATGCCAACCAGTGTCACAAATGGTACATTGTGAACTGTGTGGCCCAGTATCACGGCCGTCATTCCCGGCTCAATTCCTAGTGTTTGCGAATAGATCCGCAGAGCAATGGCTGAAATGATGCCGGGCAGAACCGCGGGTAAAGTGATCAGCGCAAAGACGATTATCTTGCCCTTGAATTTGGCCTGGCTCAGTAACATGGCCGCCCAGGTCCCAATTATTATTGCTAACACTGTCGACGAAATTGCAATGGTGAACGAGTAGGCAAAAACCGACATTAGTTCGAGGTCCTGGATAACAACCTTGTACCAATGCAGTGTCAAAGATTTTATCGGGAAGCCGATGAACTTGGAGTCTTTGAAGCCCATTAAGACCATCAGTGACAAAGGAATGAATAGATACAGCACGAAGGCCCAGTAGACCATTTGCATGATAAGGCGGGTATGGCGGGTCACTAGAGATATCCTTTCCCGCGGCGCCCCATAATTTTGAGGAATACTGCTGCAAGTGTCAGTGTTGTGATCAACATGATGCTCGAGAAGGCCGCCCCGGTAGGCCACCGATCAGCGGCAACGTTGAAGGTGTTGGCTATAGATTCTGCGAACATGGTGCTGCTCGGCCCCCCCAAGATAACAGGCGTTGCATAGAAACCAGTCGCGATCAGAAAGACCAGAACACAACCTGAGGCTATCCCGTCTTTGGACAGGGGAAGTGTTATCCGCCAAAAGCGTCTCCAGGGGCCAGCGCCAAGGTCGGCGGCAGCCTCATTCATATTCGTCGGTATTTTTTCCAGCGCTGAATAGAGAGGCAAAAGCATATAGAGGGAAACAAGGTACACGATGCCGATGCCTAGTGAAAAACTGGTATACATAAATGGGATTGGCCGGTCGATTATACCAAGGAATTTCAGGGCGATATTGATTGCACCATTATTCCCTAATAGAATCATGATCGCATAGGTACGAATAATTTCGCCCACCCAGAACGGAATCAACACAAGCAACAAGAACAGCATCTGCCGGCTCTTTGGAACATGGCGGGCCAGGAAGTAGGCAACCGGATAAACAAGGACCAATGTGGCAAAGGTCAATATACCTGAAAAAATCAGGGTTCGGAAAAATGGGATATAGTATACCGGTGTGACAAAAAACTCTCGCCAAGCCGCAATTGTGTAAGTGGCTTCTCGGCCTTTACTTAGCGGATATGCGTCATAAAAACTTATATCCAGCATCTTGAAGAGCGGCCCCAGATTGGCGACTATTGCCCAGATGATCGGTACCGCTGCCAGCAAAACGAGGCGGCGTTTTTTGGTTCCTAGAAGCGAAGCAGAAACGGATTGGTAGACTTTGCTTGTAGCAAGCCAACTCCAAAAGCTTCTGGAGCCGGTTGAATATTCTTCTTGGGGAGGCATCGAAACTTCCAGTCTGATCAGGGCCTGTACAGGACCGGGTTTCCCCGGTCCCGTAAATTATTCAGCAGATTAGGCTGCTTTGATTTCTTCGACGGCTGGGTCAACAAGATCGTATTTAAGCTTATTGTTGTCAGCACGGAAGAATTGCAGGGCATCCAACTCTTCCTGAGTGAACGAAGCTGCTGCCTTTTCAATATCTGACAGGAATTCCGCAGACCCTTCAAATGTCGAAATAAAGCCCGATGCTTTAGTCATGTTGGCACCAATTTCCGGATGTGCCAAAAGGGCGTCCAGAAGAATGTAAGCATTATCCGCATTTGGACCATTGTTCACAACGTTGTAGTTATAAACAAAACCATAGGATCCTTCTTTCGGAATCGTCATTGCAGCCGGAAAACCATCCATGATCAGTTTGGATACAGGTCCCGACCAGGCATGGCCAACAACAATATCCTGGTTGATCAGCATCTGCTGGAACTCAGCGCCAGCGTCATAGTACTTGCGCACCCGAGGTTTCCTCTCAATCAGGAAAGCTTTGGCTGCTGCAACTGCTTCAGCAGCTTTCGCTTCATCATAGCCGATCATGTTGCCGTCATAACCCAGGTACAGCATTACAATCGACATTATGTCTTGGAGAATATAGGCGGTTTGACCGGCATATTTTTCACCAAACAGAATGTCCCAGCTGCGGGCTTCCTCAGGCGTAACGATGTCTGTATTATAGGCCATTACCTCAGCGCCAGCCAAGATTGGTACGCCCCATTTCTTGCCGTCGACGATGGTCCAATCAGCTTCGGAATATACTTTGTTGACGCGAGACCAATTCGACAAACGGCCAATGTCCAATGGTGCGATCAGTTCGGAATCGATAAACTGGCGGAAACGGTGGCCCGCGATAGTCACGATATCTGCAGTTGGCTGGCCAGCTTCGGCAGCCAGCAGGTTGAATTCCTTGCCTTGATCATCAACCAACCGCTCGCGGATTTGAATGCCTGTATCCTTTTGAAACTCTTCCTTGAAGGAATCAGGCAGGAAGTTCGCGTAGGTCCAAACATTGACCGTCCCGGATGCCGCATAGGCTGGCGAAAAGATTGCCGGGGCTGCCAGCGCAGTTGTTGCCGCAACACCGGTTTTCAGGATCTGTCGTCTTGATATTTTTGAGTTTAGCATAGTTTCCTCCATGTTGTAGTGGTTCATAAATTGCTCTTGGTTGTCGATCTGCCAGTTAATTGTGGATTTGGTTCTTTGACCTGCCAGCTTGATCGGGATTATCCTCCTATTAGTTTCAACAAACTCGAATCTGAATCTACAGTTGTTTTCAGCTCGTTCATAAGCTCATTCATCGCAATGAAGTCACGTCCAATCAATGCGCTGAAAATATCGACACCGGCTTGATGAAGTGGAACCGGAACTCCTGAAACCTTACCAAGCCAAATCGTCGGCACCAGACCATATGGTACATCCTCAAGGATGTAACGTGTTTCCAGAGTGGTGGGACCGCACCCCCGCATGCCCTTTTCAAGCATCGCCTTACTCATTTCGGCCACTGATCCTGACGGCACTCCAAATGATCGGCTGAAATGTTCAAAAATATTCCGGGTTCGCACATTCAGAGCACTGGCAACCGTCAGACGTTCCTGGTCAAGTTTCTCCAGCAAACGCCCTACAGCGGGTGTTATATTCTCGGCCTGTATCCAAGTCTCCCCTTTCTCAATTCGGGTCAGATTGCACAAGGCAATTCCCAAGTGGTTTTGTGGATTTAGATTGCCAAGGGCGACGGCCAAAATACCGTCGCACAAGGTGAACCGGTCCCCGAATAACCGGCGACAGATGTCTAGCCCCTGTGCTTTCTTTTTGTCCGGAAGAACCGCCATTTCAATATTGGTCCGAATAGTCCCGATCTCGATTTTTGAAGGCGATGCCTTTCGACCACTTAGGATTGTCGTACTGAGTGCAACAATCATTGGCTCAACATTGACGGTTTCCAGCTTCGACTGGAGGTATTGCGCGGCAAATGGCACATGCGATGAAATGATTACGCAATGCGCGCTGCGAAGGAATGGAGAGAGTTGCTCAACTACATTCTTGAATCCATATGCCGGGACAGCGATAACAATGATATCGCATTGGCGAACCAGTTCTTTGGCAGAATCGACCAACGACGGAATAAATTCATATTCAACGGCCCCGGTCGAAACAACTCGTGCATCAGGATCAGCCTGATGCTGTAGCGACCTGTTTGGCGACCAAAGCAAGACATTCTCGCCATTGCCGGACAGAAGCGCCGCCAGACCCAGACCGATCGGCCCGGTCCCTATGATTCCAATATTCATATCATTTTCAATTCAGGAAGCGAGCAGCAGTGGAGGATGAAGTTCATTCCAAGTGTCTTTATGACCTCTATTGAGAGAAGCTGTTTATCAAGAATGATTTCGCGCCGTGACATGTTAGAAACACTAGCTTAGCGTAAATTAACATGTCAAGCATTGTGAGGTCGTGTCGTGAGTTTTGGGAAGCTTGAAGCTGGCGTACTCTTCGGGTGAATTTCAACCGCCAATAATGACGGTTTGAACCATCATGGGGTTTTCATCATGACAGAGAATGCAGCAATATTGGCGTGTCAAAGCATATGCAGGATGAGTTGGCGAAAGATAATTGAGATATGATTCAGGCTAGGTAGGCGTCGCCAAGCTTAAGGCGCTTACCAACAAAAGTGGCCGTGATATAGGCGGAGGCCGATTGCTTGAAACAGGTTGAAGATAAACGCTGTATCTTCACATCCTTGCCACACAACAACCAAAAGCAGAGGCTGATTTTCAATTGACGATGCCGCCAGCAAGCTGACCCATATAGCCGTCTGTAATTTTGGCAAGCCGGGCCGCGGCGTCAGAGAATGGGTTGTCACCCGCAACCAATTCGCGTTTCTAAACCCGGACGGTTCAATAGATGACCCGCTGTAAGCGAATGGGCCAAGCCCCATACACAGAATTTCGGACACCTCCCAAACCCCCGAGGCGGTTCAGTCTGGCGTGCCTGCCTTGTTTCAAAGGGATTGGCCCCTCAACATGTTGTATGTCTTGCACGGGCGCCGCGTTCAATTGCGGCGGCATGAAGACGATCAATATCGAATTCATAGCGGATTTCTTCGAGGAGGCGTAATTCCGGACCTTTGAGTGTGCCGTCTGCTGCGGCAACGTCACACGCGAGCGCATAGGCGGTTTCATAGAGTTTTTCAGGAAGGTTTTCACGCAGAAGCCCAAACAATGCATCCAGGCCATCCTCCTCTTCCAGAAGGTCAAAAACAGTCCGGCTGATCTGGGCAATTCGATCCTGGTCATAATTGGCGAAAACCGGCAGATGATTCATGATCCGCTGAATGGTCACCAGTTCGGAAGTGCGTACGACTTCGTCTGAAGCCGAAACAGCAATCATCAGGGCAACAAGGCTGTCCTGTGGAGTCATTGCGTGAGGGATTTGGCTCATTTCGCATCCTTTCGGGATCATTCGAGTTGAAGGACAGAATATTGACGCGACCGGGCAGGAGCAATAGGAGACAGACCTGCCGTGGAAATGAATCTGCTGTATTGGCGAAAGTGTACGAACATGTCTGATCTGCAAGAAGTAGCGATGCAATCCAAAGCCTGGCCTTTCGAAGAGGCCCGCCGGGTGCTGAAAAGGGTCGAGCAGAACCCACCCGAGAAGGGCTATGTTCTGTTTCAGACAGGCTATGGGCCAAGCGGTTTACCTCATATCGGAACCTTTGGCGAGGTTGCCCGTACCTCCATGGTTCGCCATGCCTTTGAAGCGATCAGCGATTTTCCAACCAGGCTTTTGGCTTTTTCTGACGATTTGGACGGGTTGCGCAAAGTGCCGGGAAACCTTCCGAACCAGAAGATGCTTGAGGAGGATCTGAACCTCCCGCTCAGCCGTGTGCGTGATCCGTTTGGCACTTATGAAAGCTTTGCGGCCCATAATAACGCAAGGCTTTGCGCTTTTCTGGACAGCTTTGGATTTGACTACGAATTTGCCTCTTCAACCGAATATTACACGACTGGCAGATTTGATGATATGCTTTTGATAGCACTCGAACGCTTTGATAAGATTATGGAAATCATGTTACCCACATTGGGTAAGGACCGGCAGGCAACCTATAGTCCGTTCTTGCCCATTTCGCCTAAAACCGGGCATGTATTGCAGGTGCCAACTTTGGAGCGCAACGTCTCTGAGGGAACCATCGTCTATCAGGAACCAGATGGGGAAAAAGTGAAAATACCGGTCACTGGCGGCCATGTAAAACTGCAATGGAAACCCGATTGGGCCATGCGTTGGGCTGCGCTGGGGGTGGACTATGAAATGTCAGGTAAAGACCTGATCGACAGTGTCACCCAATCAGGAAAAATTTGCCGGGCGCTCGGAAAGCGCCCCCCGGAATGCCTGTCATATGAGCTTTTCAACGATGAACTTGGGCAGAAAATTTCGAAATCAAAGGGCAATGGCCTGACGATGGAAGAGTGGCTGCGTTATGCCCCTCCTGAATCGCTGAGTTATTTCATGTATCTGAAGCCGAAAACCGCCAAACGGCTGTATTTTGATGTCATACCGAAGGCGGTGGATGAGTATCACCAGCAATTGCGCGCTTATCCAAAGCAGGATTTGAAAGCCCGGTTGAACAATCCTGTTTGGCATATTCACAATGGGTGCCCTCCTGAAAGCAAGCTGGTTGTTCCCTTTTCCATGCTGTTGAACCTGGCCAGCGTTTCCGGGGCGCACAACAAAAGTACCTTGTGGGGATTCTTGCGTCGTTACGCACCGGATGCCAGCCCGGAAACCCACCCGGATTTGGATGCGGCTGCCGGCTATGCCGTCAAATATTACGAAGATTTTGTAAAACCGGCAAAAACCTTTCGATTGCCGAACGAAAAAGAGCGCTGCGCTATGAGGGATTTGCAAGCCCGGCTGCAGGATTGGGATGGGGCTCCGGATGCGGACGCGCTGCAGTCTCTGGTTTTTGCTGTCGGTAAAGAGCATGAATTTGAACCGCTGCGTGATTGGTTCAAGGCGCTTTACGAGGTCCTCCTTGGCGCGTCTCAGGGGCCGCGGTTCGGCGGATTTATCGCGCTTTACGGGGTAAAGGAAACGATAGACCTGATAGAAAAAGCGCTGGCAGGTGAGTTGGTATAGACCGGGATCAGACAACAGGTTCTGTCCCCGGGTTTCAAGCATCCCTGCAACGGGCATCGTCACGCATGTGCAAGCAAACCTTAATCGCTTGCTGATAGCTCTCTCTTATCTGAAGCGCGAGTTCAGATCCCTTCTGATAAACTGAAAATCGAGCAAGCTTTGGCGGCCTTGGGTCCCTGGCTTGGCGGTGGGATCTGACACGCTTCGCAAGGATGGGAAAAGGGGTTTAGGGATGAACAAGGCTATCACGGATGGGTTGGTACTGATGCCGCCTGAGTTTTCTGCCGGGCTGAATGTATGGTCCAGTCAGGACGGAACACCGGGATCAGACACCTATGCGAGCAACGCCAATGCGGCCTTTGTTCCGGCGGATCAGGATTTTGGTGGTTGTCTGGAGATTGTAAAAACGCAATCGGTACAAAAACTGCGCTGGATGGGGGAAACCCCGATTTTACCGGGTTGCTATCTGATGATTACTGCCAGGATCAAGGCAGTTAGCGGCAACTTGCCGGATGTCCGGATTGCCGGCTGGGCCGGTGGTGCGGGGGGGGTACATGTTGCCGGGGTGCCGGAAACCGGACCAAGCGTATCGCTGAGCAGTTATGGCGAGGTTGTAACTGTACGCGCCATTGTTGGCACCGGAACCCGGACCGGCGTTGACATGCCTTGGGGAACCCAGGCCCTTTATGGCCATTTCGGCCTGGATTTGACGGGTGCCAATGGCGGGGTCGTGCGCATTGACGACATCCAGATAGAAGATGCGACCAGTGTCTTTCATCGCAAGATGATGGATTGGGTCGACGTGAAAGACTTTGGCGCGATCGGTGATGGCGTAACGGATGACAGTGCAGCCTTTGAGGCGGCAGATACAGCGGCAAACGGCCGAGAGGTATTGGTGTCGGATGGTGTTTTCTTTCTGGGAGACCATGTGACGTTCGAAAACAGCGTTCGGTTCCAGGGAACGGTTGTGATGCCGAATGACAAACGGTTGGTTCTTACCCGAAATTTTGATTTAGACAGCTATATCAAAGCCTTCGGGGATGAAAAACTGGCTTTTGGCAAGGCCTTTCAAACGCTGCTGAATTTTTCGGATCATGACGCACTTGATCTTTGTGGCCGCAGAATAAATCTGGATGGGCCGATTGATATGCAGGCCGTGGTGAACAACAAAACAGCTTTTGAAGTCCGGCGGACCATTCGCAACGGTCAGTTCGAAGTGAGCGCCAGCACAAATTGGGATACGATAACGGTTACTTCGCAGGCGACGTATTCATCGGGGGCGCCCTTGACCCTATCAAATGTCGTCAATGTTGCGAATATCCCGGTTGGCTCATTGGTCACGGGAAACGGCGTGGGACGAGAGGTTTATGTGCGCGAGAGGAACGTCGGTGCAGGGACATTGACGCTGAGCCGCGAGTTGTATGGAGCAGTTGGCACGCAGGTTTTTACATTTGAGCGGTTCAAGTATGTCCTGGACTTCAGCGGTTTTGTCAAACTGAGTAAATTGGCCATTGATAATGTTGAAATTCAGTGCAACGGAGAGGCAAGTGGGATTCTGTTGCCTCCTGACGGGCGATTGATGCATGTGCGGGATTGTTTTATCACCAAACCGAAAGACCGCGGGATTACATCGCATGGTGGTGGATGTCAGGGCATGTCGATTGATCGGTGCCGGTTTCTCTCGAACGAACAAAGCATGCGCGCGCAAGATCGCAAATCGGTGGCTTTTAACGTCAATCAGAATGATATCAAGCTGCGCGATAATATGGCTGCCAAATTTGCACATTTCGGGATTATTGGCGGCACGGGAAATGTCATAACCGGCAACCACTGGTTCCAAGGGGATGGCGAGACGGACGGATTGCGGACTGCAGGGCTTGTTTTTACGGCAAAAAATCTCGAGTCAACGCTGACCGGTAACTATATTGACAACAGCTTTATCGAACTGACGAACGAACACGATTCCTCTCCCGACTTTGGAGTGGAGCTGTCTTTTGGCGGATTGACCATAACGGGCAATATTTTCGTGGTCAGTAATGTTGCGGACTGGTTTAGCTGGATTGTGATCAAACCCTATGGTTCCGGGCATTTCCTGCACGGGTTGACCATTTCGGGTAACACGTTCCGTTCCCTGAACGGGTCCGTCGTAAGAGCCGAGAGTGTCGACACGACTTTTGCCGATCTGAATTACTTGCGGTTGCGCAACGTGGTGGTCCAGGGCAATACCTTTAACGGGGTGACGGATGCCTTTCAGAATCCGGTTTCGCTTGAATATACCCAAGGCTCTGACAGCCAGACCTGGACTGTGGACTTTTCACGCTACCTTCCGTTTGGCGGTTATGCGCGCAAGATTTCAGGCGTGGTGGCAAAAGGCGAGATTACTTCGGGTGCGACGGGAAGGGTGAGTTCAATGCCCTTCACCACGCCGATGATCGGGGCGAACAAGAACCAGATACGTTTGACATGGGATCAGGCCTGTCGCGGCGAGGTGATGGTAACTGCACGGGCTGATAACCCGGTTTAAGGAGGCTCAACACCGTTTGATCCAGTTGGAAAGAGGCGCCTGCTGCGTCTCTTTCCTTTTTGATTGATGATCATCGGGTAAATTTCAGGTCTTTCAGATTGCGAAGCTTGACGCCGCGCCTTGTGTAGCGCAGCCTAGGCGAAAGAGATTATCGGGGAGGACCTGAAATGCGGATTTTGACTGGCTTGTCGGGCGTATTTACACTGATGTTTTCATTTTCAGTTTTAGCCGAAAACAAACCTGTCAATATACGTCCTGATGTCATGTCGGTTACCGTGCAGACAGAAACCGGCCCGGTCGAGATCCGCCGCATTCAGGATAACGAGAATCAGATTACCGGCGCTTGGGCTCGTACCTCTCGTCCTTGTCCGAATTTCTGCATTCAGCCATTTCGTCCGGCAGAAGGTGTGACAACGGTCGGAGAGCTTGAGGTGATGGAAACACTTGAGGATCCTGATGCCGTTCTGGTGGATAGCCGGGTACGCAAATGGTACAAGGATGGCACCATCCCCGGTGCCCACCACATCCCCTATACAGAGATTGCCGACCGTTTGGACGAATTGGGCTGTGAACCGGATTTTGACGGTTGGGTTTGTGACAATGCCAAGCCGGTGACGCTTTTTTGTAATGGCCCCTGGTGTGGCCAGTCTCCTACAGCCATACGTGCAATGATAAATGCAGGTTACCCCGCAGAAAGAATATCTTACTACCGGGGTGGCATGCAGGTTTGGAGAATGCTTGGCCTGACGGTGGTCAAACCGAAAGACTGAGGCATGCATATGAGGCGAAGTGTGGAGGACCAAAGATGCCGGAAATAACAAGTGACAAATCGATTCAGACAGTGATTACCACCTTTGATGTGACGCCGGGTACCTGTGGTGATTTGCAAGAGGCTCTGCAGGATGCATATGCTCAGGTCATTTGCAAGCAGCATGGGTTTATTGGCGGAGCCATACATGTGAATGATGCGGAGACCCGCATTTGCAGCTATTCCCAATGGCGCAAGCGCGAGGATTTCCAAGCCATGCTCCGCACGCCTGAGATGCGGCGGCGCAATCGCAAGATAAATGAGCTTTGCAAAGGCTTTGCCCCTGTCATGTATGACGTGGTGGATACATATGAATAAAAGCTGAGGCGTGCCTTATTCCGGATAACGCTCCCGGCATGCGGCTATCTCTCTCGCCATTTTTCTTCGGGTGTCGCTCAACTGCCGCTTCAGTGTGGATAATTTGTGCCGTTCTTCGGCAACATTGATGGCAACCGGTGTTTCGATGGTGCGAAACTCGGTTTCCAGGCAGGCATAGGGCTTTTTATCCTTGTCATAGCAAATGCGGGCAACTTTATAAGGTTGCTCCTGCTTATGGATCGCATAACCCCGGTCGATGTTTCCTTCTACCACCGAGATTCGGGCTTGCAGTTTTCGATAATCCGCAGATGCCCGATGAATGCATTGTTCCTGCGGGGTGCCGCAAGCGGTCAATAGCGTGAGGGCGGCGAGGGCGAGATGCTTTCTCATGTTTTGCTTTTTCTTTTGGCAATTCTGTCAAACAGATTCTGAAGGAACGACAAGGCGAAGTCAAACAATGGAGTTCTCCGGCTCCTCCATCCGGTCTGGGGCCGGTTTCACATTCTAAAAGACAGTCTTTTTCTGCACTTTGCCCTTTTTTACCCAGGTGCCGGCCCGACCGGCCTGAGAGCGGCCGGCGGATTGGTGCGCCTGCTTAACGGCAGCTTCAACTGCGGACTGGCGCGCCAGCGGATCGTCTGTAATGGCCAGTTCCACGGCTTCCAGCCGGTGAATTTCATCGCGCAGCCGTGCGGCTTCTTCAAACTCCAGATTCTCTGCCGCTTTCAGCATTTCCGCCTTTAACCCTTCAAGGTGCGCCTGAAGATTCGCGCCCATGAGGGGTTTGTCCACTTGAGCAGTGACACGGGCCATGTCCACATCACCCTCGTAAAGGCCGGACAGGACATCATCGACATTTTTCCGGATCGTTTCAGGGGTGATCCCATGCATTTTGTTATAATTCATCTGACGCTCGCGCCGACGGTTGGTTTCGGCGAGCGCGCGCTCCATGCTCCCGGTGATCTTGTCGGCATACATGATTACCCGGCCTTCGGAATTACGTGCGGCCCGCCCGATCGTCTGAATGAGTGATGTTTCCGAGCGCAGGAAGCCCTCTTTATCCGCATCCAGTATCGCGACAAGCCCGCATTCCGGTATGTCGAGACCTTCACGCAACAGGTTAATGCCCACAAGCACATCAAAAGCACCCAGGCGCAGGTCACGCAGGATTTCGATACGTTCCAGCGTGTCGATGTCGCTGTGCATATATCGCACGCGAATGCCCTGTTCGTGCATGTATTCGGTCAAATCCTCGGCCATGCGTTTGGTGAGGGTGGTCACCAGCGTGCGAAACCCTTTGGCGGCCACCTTGCGCACTTCATCCAGGAGGTTGTCGACCTGCATTTCCACAGGGCGGATTTCAACCTCCGGGTCCAACAGGCCAGTCGGGCGGATAACCTGCTCAACGAAGACGCCACCGGATTGTTCCAGCTCCCATTTGGAAGGGGTGGCCGAGACAAAGACTGTTTGCGGGCGCATGGCGTCCCATTCCTCAAATTTCAGCGGGCGGTTGTCCATGCAGCTGGGAAGGCGGAAGCCATGTTCCGAAAGGGTGAATTTGCGGCGGTAATCGCCTTTGTACATGCCGCCGATCTGAGGCACGGAAACATGGGATTCATCTGCAAAAACAATGGCATTGTCGGGAATGTATTCAAATAGGGTAGGCGGTGGCTCTCCCGGTGCGCGACCCGTCAGATAGCGGGAATAGTTCTCGATACCATTGCAGTATCCGGCCGCCTCCAGCATTTCCAGATCAAAGCGTGTGCGTTGCTCCAGCCGTTGTGCTTCCAGAAGTTTTCCCTCTTTTTCAAACTGTTGCAGGCGGATGGTCAGTTCTTGTTTTATGTTCTTTATAGCCTGCAGCAGCGTCGGACGCGGTGTAACGTAATGCGAATTTGCGTAAACGCGGGTTTGCTCCAGCGTTGCGGTCCGCTCGCCAGTCAGGGTATCAAACTCGGTGATTTTTTCCAGTTCCTCGCCGAAAAAAGACAAACGCCAGCCCCGGTCTTCAAGGTGACTGGGCCAGATTTCAAGACTGTCGCCACGTACCCGGAAAGTGCCGCGGGCAAAGGCATTGTCGTTGCGTTGATATTGCTGCGCCACAAGGCCGGACATGATTTCGCGCTGATCATATTCCTGCCCAACAACCAGATCCTGGGTCATCTCGGTGTATGTTTCCGGCGAGCCAATGCCGTAAATGCAACTGACAGATGCCACGATAATCACGTCATCGCGCTCTAACAGGGCGCGTGTCGCAGAGTGACGCATGCGGTCAATCTGTTCGTTGATCTGCGATTCCTTTTCGATGAATGTATCGGATCGAGGCACATAGGCCTCCGGCTGGTAGTAATCGTAGAAACTGACAAAATACTCGACCGCGTTTTCCGGGAAAAAGCCCTTCATCTCACCATACAGTTGCGCTGCCAGAGTTTTGTTGGGCGCAAGAATAATCGCCGGGCGCTGTGTTTCTTCTATCACCTTGGCCATGGTAAAGGTTTTCCCGGTGCCCGTTGCCCCCAGCAGAACCTGATTCTGTTCGCCCTGGCGAATGGCGCCGACCAATTCGGAAATTGCCGTGGGTTGGTCCCCGGCCGGACTGAAATGAGAGTGCAGAATGAATCTGCGGCCACCTTCCAGTTTCTTTCGGGGGCGCGCTGGTGTCTGGGTCAGGCCGGTCATGATGATTCCTTTGCTTGCCCATAGATTTGATCTGTTTTTGTTCTTCTTCAACCCCGGAGCGGATGAGAATAAAATTACTGTGCATTAACAAAATGTTAGTGGATTTATTACTTTGGGATTAAAACTTAAGAGAGAATTATATGAAAAATATTACAACCTGACGGTGTTTTTTTGTTGCTATGTGTAAGCATTAATCATAGTTTGATCAGGCAAGCAGCAGAAAAGGTTACCGGTCAGGCGCACCACCCACCCCACCCCTCGCTCCCTCGCGTAAGATCGGTAACCACTTCTCCCCCACATCCAAAACAGTTTTAACGGCCCTTTTTGATGTGCGTATCGCAGAATGCCGTCTTGCACTCCTTTGGTGTTTTTAGGATAACAGGTCAGCAAACCAAGGAGTCAGCTATGCGTGCCCGCATTTACCAACCGGCCAGAAACGCGATGCAGTCCGGAATGGCGAAAACCAGATCCTGGGTGTTGGAGTTTGTTCCGGAAACGCCGCAGGCACTGGATCCGCTCATGGGGTGGACCAGCACGCGGGATACGCAAAGTCAGGTCAGGTTGCGGTTTGACAACAAGGATGAGGCTCTGGAATACGCCGAGGACCACGGGATTCACGCCGTTATCCTGAAACCTGAACCACGCAAGCCCAATATTCGCCCTGGGGGCTATGGCGACAATTTCGCCACAAACCGCCGCGTGGTCTGGACACACTGAAAGCTTGCTTTGAATGCTTGCTTTCCGGTGCAACCTCGCGCAAAAGCAGCGACAGTGGCCCCTTAGCTCAACTGGATAGAGCGGCGGACTTCTAATCCGCAGGTTGAGGGTTCGAGTCCTTCAGGGGTCGCCAAAAGGTTTGCCGGTTTCAGATAAACCGGAAAACAAATACAGCCCAGGCGATGGCAATCAAACTCGGCCACCATATAGGAGTGCCAAAGGCCCAAAGCCATGCCAGATAGATATAGGCGCTTCCCAGCAGCGAGATGAACAGCCGGTCACCGCGGGTTGTATCCAGCCCAAGAATGCCATGTCGGGGGTCGCCTCCGGGGCGGAAGTATTCCCAGACCCCCATACTGGCGATTGAGGCTGCGATGAACAGGAAAAACGCAATGGTGGCGCGGGTCCAGGCCATCCATGTGCCGAGCGGCTCGGTCCACCATTCCGGGCTGAAGAGAGCAGGATCAGGCATGTTATGTCTCCTCAGACGCGGCCCAGGGCAAAACCCTTGGCGATATAGTTGCGGACGAAATAGATGACGATGGCACCCGGGATGATGGTCAGCGTTCCCGCAGCCGCCAGCAGCCCGAGTTCATACCCCGAGCTTGAGGCGGTTTTGGTCATCGTCGCGGCAATCGGTTTGGCGGCAACGGCTGTCAGGGTCTTGGCGAGCAGCAATTCGACCCATGAGAACATGAAACAGAAAAACGCGGCCACGCCGATTCCGGCCTTGATGGTGGGGATGAAAATGCGCGTGAAAAACCGCCAGAAGGAATAGCCGTCAATATAGGCGGTTTCATCCAGTTGCTTGGGAACCCCGGACATGAAGCCCTCAAGTATCCAGACCGCCAGCGGTACGTTGAACAATGTATGGGCCAGGGCAACCGCGAGGTAGGTATCAAACAGCCCGATGGCGGAATAAAGCTGAAAGAAGGGCAGGGCGAACACGGCCGCAGGGGCCATGCGATTGGTCAGCAGCCAGAAGAAAAGATGCTTGTCCCCCAAAAACCGGTAACGCGAAAATGCGTAGGCTGCGGGAAGGGCGGCAGAAACGGAAATGACCGTATTCAGTGTCACATAGCTGATCGAGTTTACATAGCCCATATACCAACTGGGATCGGTGAATATCGTGCGGTAATTGGCCAAAGTTGGATTTTGTGGCCAAAGAGTGAATGCGCCCAGGATTTCATTTGTTGTCTTGAACGACATGGATACGAGCCAATAGATCGGCAGCATCAGAAACAGGATATAGAAGGTGGGCACCAGCCAGCGCATGCGTATCATCATTGATCCTCGTTACGTGTCATGACGGTGTAGAAAATCCAGCTCAGCAGCAGGATGATCAGGAAATAGATCAGCGACATGGCGGCGGCCGGTCCCAGATCAAATTGCCCCAAGGCGATTTTAACCAGGTCGATCGAAAGCAATGTGGTCGAGTTTCCCGGCCCGCCACCTGTCAGAACCACGGGTTCGGTATAAATGTTGAAACTGTCCATGAAGCGCAGAAGAATGGCAATTGTCAGAACCCGCTTCATTTTCGGAAGCTGGATATAGCGAAACACTGCCCAGCGGCTTGCGCCATCGATCTTGGCCGCCTGATAATAGGCATCGGGAATTGAAACCAGCCCGGCATAGGCCAATAGCACCACCAGAGAAGTCCAATGCCAGACATCCATCAGGATCAGGGTAAACCAGGCATCTCCGACCTGACGCGTGTAATTATAATCAAATCCCCAATCATTCAGCATCTTGCCCATCAATCCGATGTTGGGCAATGCAAAGATGTTCCACATGGCGCCAACAACATTCCAGGGGATCAGCAATGGCATGGCCATCAGCACGAGACAGACAGACACCCAGAAACCCTTTCGCGGCATGGCAAGCGCAATCATGACCCCCAGGGGAACCTCGATTGCCAGAATGGACCCGGTGAATATCAATTGCCTTTGCAAGGATGCATGGAACCTCTCCGAGCGCAGGATTTCCTGAAACCAGGTCAGCCCTGACCAGAAAAACTGGTTGTTTCCAAAGGTTTCCTGTACAGAATAATTGACAACCGTCATCAGGGGCACGATGGCATTGAACGCCACCAGCACCAGAACGGGTATCACAAAAAACCAGGCCTTCTGGTTCAGGGTTTTGTTCATGGTCAGTCCTTCCCTCCGGTCAGCCAGCCATTACGGTAAAGGCGTGTCCAGTTCGGATCAAAATCCAGCACGACCCCGTCGGCAGGGATTTCCTGATCCTCCGGGACAAGCAGTTTCAGCGAATGCCCGAGGCATGTGACCTCGGCAATCCGGAAACGCCCGGCATCGGCAACACTGTTGACTGTCGCCGGCACGCCAATATCCGCGATCTTCAGGAATTCGGGCCGAATGCCGATTTCAAACGTTCCTTTCGGATTTCCCTGCGGCACATCGTTTTGTGTGCGGAAGATGACACCGTCGACAACCACATGGCCATTTTCCACCGAACAGGGAATAACGTTCATCCCCGGGGATCCGATGAAATGGCCGACAAATGTATGCTGCGGGTTTTCAAACAACTCTTCGGGGGTGCCGGTTTGCACAACCTCGCCCATGTTCATGACCACAACAGTATCAGCGAAAGTAAGCGCTTCGGTCTGGTCATGGGTTACGTATATCATGGTTTTGGGGACGCGGTGGTGCAGTTCCTTCAGCTTTGAGCGCAACTGAAATTTCAGATGCGGGTCGATCACGGTCAGCGGTTCGTCAAACAGGATGGCGTTCACGTCTTCGCGCACCAACCCCCGGCCGAGGGAGATTTTCTGCTTGCCATCGGCCGTCAGACCGGAGGCGCGGGTATTCAACATGTCGGTCAAGTCCGTCATTCCTGCAATTTGCTCTACGCGCGGCCGGACCTTGGATTCCGCAACGCCACGGTTGCGTAACGGAAACGCCAGATTATCAAACACGGTCATGGTGTCGTAGACGACAGGAAACTGAAAAACCTGTGCGATGTGCCGCTTTTCCGGCGGCAGGTCGGTAACGTCATCTGTGCCAAACAAAACCTTGCCGTGTGAAGGCTTCAGCAGGCCGGAAATTATGTTCAGCAAGGTGGTCTTGCCACAACCGGACGGCCCCAGCAGCGCATAGGCCCCGCCGTCCTGCCACTCCAGATTCAATTCTTTCAAGGCCCAGTCGTCTGGGGAAACCGGATCAGGCAAATAGCTGTGTTTCAGTTTGGAGAGCGTGATTTTTGCCATATCAATTGCCCTCTTTTGTGCGGCCGTAGCCGACTGTAGGGGCGGCGGAAAGCTTTCCGTCCGGGCTGAAATAGAAGGCGTGCGCCATATCAGCGTAAAGCACGGCGGCAGCACCGGTTTCAAACGGGTGTACCCCATGCACCAGAGAAACCCACTGGTTGCCATAGGATTCAAAATGAATGATGCTTTCAGAACCGGCGAGTTCGGCCACTTTGATGGTGCTTTCCACCGGCACCCAATCAGCCTGTACCTGCACCGGAGAAACATGATGCGGCCGCAGCCCGAGGGTGTATTTCCCATCAGACAATATCGCAGGTGCCGGCCAGCTGAGCGTTTCGGTAAGCCGGCAGACTCCGTTTGAAATTTCAACCGTTGCCAAGTTCATCGGCGGTTCGGAAAAAACGCGTGCCGTATTCAGGTCAACCGGTTCTCGATAGACCCGCTCGGTGGGGCCAAAATCAGTAATCCTGCCTTCGTGCAGGGTTGCGGTGGCCCCGCCCAGCAACAGGGCTTCGGTTGGTTCCGTCGTGGCATAGACAACCACGCAGTCTCTTTCAGCGAACAAACGCGGCAGTTCTTCGCGCAATTCTTCGCGCAGCTTGAAATCCAGGTTTGCAAGTGGTTCATCAAGCAAAATCAGATCGCTGTCCTTCACCAGTGCGCGCGCCATGGCACACCGCTGTTGCTGGCCGCCGGACAGCTCGTCCGGGCGCCGATCCAGCATCTGGCTGATCCGCAGCAATTCGGAAATGTGGGTTACACGCTTTCGGATTTCGTCTTCGGGCAGACGCGCCACACGCAAAGGCGATGCTATGTTTTCGTACACATCGAAATTCGGATAATTGATGAATTGTTGATAGACCATGGACACGTTACGCTTTTGCACCGCTTCACCGGTTACATCCCTGCCATTGAACCAGATCTGACCGCTGGTAGGTTTTTCCAGCCCCGCCATCAGCGTCATCAATGTCGTCTTGCCGGATAGTGTCGTGCCGAGCAGGATGTTGAACTGCCCCGGTTCCAACAAAAGATCGGTCGGGTAAATATGAACCTCGGGGCCAATGGCTTTGCCGACTTGTCTGAGTTCAAGTGTCATGGAATGTCTTCGACCCTTTGGGTATATTTGTAATATGCGCGCAAATCCGGCGCATTTTGAGCAGCAGCCCGGTTGTTGGCGGGCTGCTGCAGGTTTTGGAAAGCCTACTGCTGCCAGCGTGCAATCAGATCCTCATAGGCAATGGTTTGCCCCTGAGGTTTCTCGTTGGCCAGTTTTGGCTTGGGGGCCCCGGGTTGCGACAGCCAGAATTCGGGATCTTTTTCCTCGTTCAGGCGCGGTCCGCAACCGCCATAGGTTCCGGCAGCCTCGTCAGCCCGCTGCATCCGGCCCATGACCTGATCCATTTGTTCGGCCAGACGGTCCATGGCCTGCTGTGGGGTGAAAGCACCGGAATTCACGTCGCCGATATTCTGCCACCACAACTGAGCCAGCTTTGGATAATCCGGGACATTGATGCCGGTCGGAGTCCATAGAACACGATCAGGAGAGCGGTAGAACTCGATCAGGCCGCCCAGTTTCGGAGCGCGGTCCGTGAAGCTCTGGTCGTTCACCGTGGACTTGCGGATAAAAGTCAGACCAACCTGGCTTTTCTTGACATCCACTGTCTTGGAAACCACAAACTGGGCATAGAGCCAGGCTGCCTTGCGCCGGTCAACTGGCGTTGACTTGAACAGGGTCCATGACCCGGCATCCTGATAGCCCAGCTTCTGACCTTCTTCCCAATACGGGCCATGTGGGCTGGGGGCCATGCGCCACAGCGGCATGCCATTGTCGTCCACCGTATTGTTGCCTTCAGATTTTGGCTTGACCATGTCGGCGGTAAAGGCTGTGTACCAGAAGATCTGCTGCGCCACGTTGCCTTGGCTAAGGGCGGGCAATGATTGATAGAAATCATAGTCGGCGGCACCTGGGGGCGCATATTTGCGCAGCCATTCATCCCACTTGCGAATGGCATAGACCGCAGCCGGGCCATTGGCCGCGCCGCCGCGCGAAACAGAAGCACCTGCCGGGTTGCACGAGCCTTCCTCCATGCGAATGCCCCATTCGTCCACCGGGCGGCCATTGGGCAGGCCCTTGTCGCCCTCGCCGGCCATCGACAGCCAGGCATCCGTCATCCGCCAGCCAAGATCAGGGGCGCGTTTGCCGTAATCCATATGGCCATAAACACGAACGCCATCGATTTCCTTGACATCCTCGCTGAAGAATTCGGCGATGTCCTCATAGGCAGACCAGTTCACCGGGACGCCCAGATCATAACCGTATTTTGCCTTGAATTGTTCCTGGAAATCCGGGCGATCAAACCAGTCCTTGCGGAACCAGTACAGGTTGGCAAATTGTTGATCAGGCAGTTGCCAGATCTTGCCATCCGGACCGGTTGTAAAGGAAATCCCCATGAAATCCTCGACGTCCAGCATCGGATCGGTCACGTCTTTGCCCTCACCGGCCATCCAGTCGGTCAGGTTGACGGCAAGTTGCAGGCGCGAGTGTGTGCCGATCAGATCGCTGTCGTTGATATAGGCATCATAAAGGTTCCGCCCGGTCTGCATTTGGGTCTGCACCGCCTGAACCACTTCACCTTCCCCCAGGAGTTGGTGATTGACTTTGATACCGGTGATTTCAAAGAATGCCTTGGCCAGAACCTTGCTTTCGTAGCCATGCGTCGGAATGGTTTCCGACAGCACATTGATTTCCATCCCGGCATAGGGCTTGGCCGCATCAATGAACCATTGCATTTCTTTCATTTGGTCTTCTTTGGACAGGCTGGAGGGCTGAAATTCGTCCTCTACCCATTTTTTTGCTTCTTCCATCCCGGCCCATGCCGGGAATGTGTAAGCACTTAACGCCAGCGCTGCGGCCGACGCCAGAAACAGTTTTTTCATCTATCTTTCTCCTCCCAGATGCGGTTGCCGAGCGACGATTCATTTTGTCGCAGGCCCCGCTGATTCCAAGAAGAATATGAAAAAAAATGAAAAGCAAGCTTGAAGATTCAGAAAAAAACGAAATAAACCGAATGGAAGCGAAAAACTAGGTGAGAAACTTGACGTTACTGCCCCCCCGCCAGATTGACATTCTTGAAATCGCGCGACGTGAAGGCCGGGTGGACGTGGAAGGGCTTGCATCACTATTTGAGGTGACTCCCCAGACAATTCGTAAGGATCTCAACGAGCTATGCGAATTGGAAAAACTGCACCGT
Source organism: Marinosulfonomonas sp. (assembly GCA_026984915.1). Classification (GTDB taxonomy): domain Bacteria; phylum Pseudomonadota; class Alphaproteobacteria; order Rhodobacterales; family Rhodobacteraceae; genus WFVA01. The sequence goes on from JALSRG010000113.1 coordinate 44,775, forward strand.
GTACATGGCGGGGCCGTTTTCCCGTCCAATACCGTCAATCTTGCCTGGCAGTCCCGGCGTGGGCTTGCCTCTGAGGCGAAGCTTCGAATCGCGCGTGCGACATCTGAAATCATTCCGGATGGCTCGTCACTTATTCTGAATATCGGGACGACGACCGAGGCTGTCGCATTGGAATTGATGCGCCACCGGCATCTGATGGTGGTAACCAACAACCTGAAAATTGCGGCGATTCTCTCGGAAGCGCCGGGTATTGATGTGGCTATTTCCGGTGGAATGGTCCGAAAGGGAGATGGCGGGCTTTTAGGCGCCGCAGCCGTGGATTTTGTGCGCCAATTCAAGGTTGATTACGCGATCATCGGTGCATCTGCCATTGATGAGTCCGGGACACTGTTGGATTTCGACTATAGAGAAGTTCAGGTTTCCAAGGCCATCCTGCAACAGGCGCGTCAGACAATCCTGGTGGCGGATTCCATGAAATTTGAGCGTCGGGCACCGGTGCGGATAGCTGCGCTGGGCGAGATAGATATTTTCGTTACCAACGAACGGCCGCCTGATCCAATTTGTGACCTTTGCCGTGAATCAAAGGTGCGACTGGTTATTGCCGGCGCATCGGAAACAGAAAGCATCCTACCATGACGAAAACACAGGCTGAAGACCTCCCGCATTATGATATCTTTATTCTGGGTGGCGGAATAAACGGGGCCGGTATTGCGCGCGATGCCGTCGGGCGGGGATACACGGTGTGTTTGTGCGAAGCCGGTGATTTTGCCGGTGGAACGTCTTCTGCGTCAACAAAGCTGATCCATGGCGGATTGCGTTATCTTGAGTATTACGAGTTTCGTCTGGTCCGCGAGGCGCTGAAAGAGCGCGAGGTTCTGTGGCGTATGGCACCGCATATCATCCATGCCTTGCGGTTTGTTCTGCCGTATCACAAGGGATTGCGTCCGGCATGGATGCTTCGGCTCGGGCTTTTCATGTATGACCATCTTGGCGGGCGCAAGCTGCTGCCGGCCACAACAACGGTGAACCTTGCAACCGGTCCATTGGGCAAGCCGCTGAAACCGCTTTTCACGAAGGGGTTCGAATATTCCGATTGTTGGGTCGAAGACGCGCGGCTTGTTGTTCTCAACCTGATTGATGCGCAAGAGAAAGGTGCGGATATCCGCGCCCGCACACGCGTACTCAAAGCCCGCAGAAACGGGGACAAAGGCTGGCTGATCGAGACAGAGAACGCCTTTGGACAGCGCGAAACTGTCAGTGCAGCGATGATTGTCAATGCGACTGGGCCCTGGGTGGATCTGGTGCTTCAGCAGGTTTTTGGCCAGAATGACGCCAGGCATGTTCGCCTGGTCAGGGGCAGCCACATCGTTGTGCCCCGGAAATATGATCATGACCGGGCCTATATTTTTCAGAACAGTGATGGCCGGATCATTTTTTCCATTCCCTACGAGGAGGATTTCACCCTGATTGGCACAACAGATGTCGATCAGGGAAGTGAACTGGGCAAACCCGAAATTTCCCGGGAGGAGATCGAGTATCTGTGCGATGCTGCCAGTGAGTATTTCAGTGATCCGGTTCGCCCCGAGGATATTGTATGGACCTATTCCGGGGTGCGCCCCTTATATGACGATGGGGCAAGCAAGGCGCAGGAGGCCACGCGCGACTATGTTCTGAAAACCGATGGGGCAGAGAACGAGCCGGCTTTGCTGAATATCTTTGGGGGAAAGATAACCACCTATCGGCGGCTGGCCGAGTCCGCCATGGAGAAGATAGCGCAATCCATCGGCCGGAAAGGCAAGGAATGGACTGCAAACAGCACCTTGCCCGGCGGAGATTTCGCCGTGCCGGAGTTTGATACGGTTGTTCGGAATTTTCACCGCGAGTTTCCTTTCGTGCCACAGGATGTGATGCGCCGGTTTGTACGTCTGTATGGAACCCGCACGGGGATGATTCTTCAGGATGTGATAAAGATCGAAGATCTCGGGCGTGATTTCGGGGCAGGGATGTACGAGGCGGAAATCCGCTATCTGGTTGCCCATGAATGGGCCCGTGAAGCAACAGATGTATTGTACAGACGCACCAAGCGCGGGTTGCACATGAGCGAAGATCAAAGGGCGGACGTGGCGGCCTTCATGAAAACATTATGAATTCAGGCAAACAGGCCGGGGAAATCTGGCGAGAAGTCTGGAAACAGCTTGTCGAGCGAGTTGGCATGCATGTGTCTGGTCATGATTTCGGCCAACACGTGCCGGTAGTCGGTGGTGATGGCAAGATCGGCCCCATCGTCCAGCGCGTCGTTTTTCAGCCCCGGCCATTGACCCAGCATTTGCCCGCCTCTGATGTTGCCGCCCAGAACCATCATGGCGTTGCCATGCCCGTGATCCGTTCCCCCGGATCGGTTGGCGCGCAAGCGGCGGCCAAATTCGCTCATCATCACCAGGGTTGTCCGGTCGCGCAGGTTGCCAAGGTCGCGCCAGAAAGCCATGACAGCGCTTGAAAGATCCCTTGTTTGGCGTGCAAAATCGTCGGTTTGGTCAAAATGTGTATCCCATCCGCCAAAATCCACGGTTGCAACCCGCAATCCCAGGTCAAGCTTGATGGCCTGCGCCAGTGTCATCAGTGATCGGGCCAGTTCGTTATCTTCCGGATAGGCAATATCTGGCGTATATTGGTCAAGCTCATCGGTTTCCTTGTTCCAAAGCCGGCTTTCCAGGGCTTCACTCAGGGATATCAGTTTTTCAACCGGGGCTCCCAGAACCGGATGGTTGCCAAAACCGGTTCGAAGCCGCTGGCGCAGCAGGGGCGATACGTCATACCCCGCAGCCAGGATAAGCTGTTCCATTTCCTCGGCGACAGCAACATTGGCGGCGCCGGCTATGCTTTCCGGTGCTGCGCTGCCCACCGCCAGTGCCGGCAAAATCCCCTCGGGGTCATTCATGTCCAGCCAGCGCCCCAACCAGCCGCCAGACGCGCCCGCTTTGGCGGCGCGCTCCATCCGGTCTTCGGCGTCAAAATGGCTGCGCGTTCCATCCACCAGGCCGGTTGCATGGATCACTGCCAGTTCGTTGGCATCGTAAAGTTCTGACAGTTCCCGGGCCTGCGCATGAAAGCGAAAATCGACATCCGCCGCCGGGTTGTTCAGGCTGTGGCCAGAATCATCGCCGTCACGCAGAACACGCAAACGCGGTGGGCGGGCCGCGATATAGTCGCTGTCACCACTTGGGGCAATCAGGTTCAGCCCATCTGCGCCGCCGCGCAAAAACAAAACAACAAGGATTGGATCAGCCATGATGCCCCCTTCCTAGCGAAACAAAAATTCGGGGGTGAGGGAAAGCGCCGCAACCATGGCTTCGTTTATCCATTCCACCGAGTCCGGATCCGGGTCGATTTCCTCGTCCGGATCGATATCGTAAAGATCGAAAAGGGCTTGCATGTCAGGCGCCGGCAATCCGAACCTGTCCCCCCAGTAATGCGCAAGATCCTGATAGACGGTGACAGTTTCGGGCAGGCGGCGCAAAACCGGGTCGCTTGCGTCCATCCATTCCGCATGGGCGCCCAAGGCAAGCGAAACCGTACCACTTATCGCATGCGTGTTCGCCCAGTCGCGGGTCCTGTCCGAATGACCCGTCGGAGGCCGAACCTGATGCTGGGTCCAGCCGGCACGTGCAAGTTCCCAATAGATGGCATCGGATCGTGGTGAAACCTGTGCCTCGGTGGCGCGGAACAGGGCAGCTACGAATTCGAAGGGGCGCCGCAGTTTTCCGGCAGGTGTGGCCGTATATTCGCTGTGCAGGACAATGGCACGGATGGTTTGGGCAATCTGGTCCTCGGCATCCCTGGCATCGTGAAACACTTTGGCGATGGCCCCCAGATAGGTTGAAGACGGCGCCTCAACCCCGAGTGCACGCAACAGTTTCCCCGAAACGAAATGGGCGGTTCCGGGATGCGCCGCGAGAATGTCCAGAACGGTTTCGCCATCTTTCAACGGGGCGCTGTTGGCTGGCAGTTCGCGCCCCAGAACGCGCTTCTGATAGGGGTCATGCCAGCTTTCGAAATAGGCGAACCGTCCGGTCTCCGGTGCATAGGTGTTCTCATCCAACTCGCGCCCGTCGCCAATGCTCCAGCCGGTCAGGGCGCGTGCGACTTCGTAGACGTCCTGCTCGATATAGCCTTCTGCCAGGCCTGCCTTCACCCCGGGGACATCCTTCCAGTTCTGGTATTTGTCGTTGAAATAATTCTCTGCCCCGAGTGTATGCAGTTCCATCAGTTCGCGGGCATAGTTTTCATTGGCGGGGCTGGCGCGGGATTCGTCATTGTTCAGATAGGCAAGCATCGAAGGGCTTTTTGCGACATGTCCCAGCAAACGGCGAAAATTGCCAAAGGCGTTTTCACGCATGCCCCTGTCATATTCCGGGAAGAATACCGCAGTCAGTTCGCTTTTCAGGGCATTGACACTGAAATGTTCGTGCCAGAAAGCTGTCATGACCTCGCGCAGTTGTGCAGTGGCATGGACAGCGCGGACAAGCGAGGCGGCAATCACTTCATTGGCCGGGCGTTCGCGTTCGCTAAAGGCGATCGGCTTGTCAAAATCCAGCAGATACAGCAGGTCGGCCGGATCCTTGTCGAGCAGGCTGATCGGCCGGTGTTCGGACAGGGCGGGCCAGGTCTCTCCATCTTCGGTGCGGCCCGCCTCGTACTCGATCAGCAATCTGGTGGATCTTATCCGGTCTTCCAGGGCCGGGTCTCTGGCGGGAAGGGAAAGCTGCGTGTTCAGCCAGTTCTCCAGCCCTGCTTCCCTGAACTCCGATCGTGATTGCCTGGTGGCACCATAGGTGAGGCGGTTCAGAAAAAATGTGGCCTCATCTTCTGGCGGTGTTTCGGCCTTGACGGATTGTCTGGTGGCAATTGAAGCCAGGGCAAAACCAACTAACCCCTTGTGAAACTCGCGACGCGTCAGCATGTAATCTGTACCGAACCTGTTGAAACCACGGTAATGTTAGTCCTCCGTGTACGGCTCTGGCAAGCCGGATAGATTTGTTATGGCAAGGAACCGCCAGATTCATTCCGGTTCAAAACCATGTATCAGCTGACGCAATCCCATCAGCGCCCCGGCAGCCATCGCGGCCAGCGAAACCGGAGCCGACCAGGCGAGGGTTGAGAACCCGGAAACACCCTGACCTATGGTGCAGCCCATCGCCACGACTCCGCCGATGCCCATCAGCGCAGCACCGGTCACCTGCCGGCCAAGTTCGCGCGGATCTTCACAGGCTTCCCACTGAAAATCATGCCGGATGGCTGAACCGATGAACGCCCCCAGCATGACCCCAAGAACGGATCCGACCGAAAACTCCAGCCCGCCGGCCGATGATGTCATGAGATAGAGCAGGGTGCGCCCGAGCGGGGCAACAAATGTGTGGCCTTGCACTACCGTCTCGCCAAAGCTTATTTCCCGCAGGTAACTGGTTCCCCAAAAGGCGGAAACAACCGACAGGCCGATCATGACAGCCCAGAAAATCCGGCTGGGCTGGGCCCGAAGCCGGGCATCTGCCAGCCCCCAAAGAATGAAAACTGTCGAGATGGACAGTGCAACCACCATGGGGCTGAGCGGTGTCATCGAGGCAAGATCATAGGCAATACCGCTGGCCCCGTCTGCGTTTTCAACCGGAAAAAGCTTTAGACGTATTCCGGAAAGTGGCCCGTTCAAGGTGATGAATCCGAAAATGGCCATGACAACGAGCAGAACCAGCGCCCGCAGGTCTCCGCCACCAAAGCGCGTCAGGGCGCTATAGCCGCAGTTCCCCGCCAGGGCCATTCCATAGCCAAAGACAAGCCCACCAAATATGCTGGCAATCGGGTTCCATTTGATCTGGTGGTAGATTGTTTCGGCTAGGTCAAGACGCCCTGTCGAGACCAGCATGTGCACGCCGGCAATGGCGACCCCGAGTACAATGCCCCACATGCGCAAGCGGCTCTGATCCTGGCCATATACGGCTGATTCAAGTGCGCCCAATGTACAAAAATGCGCCAGCCGGCCAGCCAGACCCAGGACAACGCCACCAAAAAGGCCTAGCAAAGCTGCTGCGGCACCATACGGCAGGGTTTCCATCTGATCCTCCTGGCCAGGCCAGGAGCCTGGTTCTTATTCCTGTTTCGCGTCCTGGGTGGGGGCGCAGAACATTTCATAGAGCAATTCAATTGTTTGCCGGGCTTTGCCGCTGGCCAAGGAATAGTAAATGGTTTTTCCCTCGCGTCTATAGGAAACCAGTCCTTCCAGACGCAACCGCGCCAGTTGCTGGCTGACCGATGCCTGTCGGGCAGACAATAAATGCTCCAACTCCGTTACAGTTTTCTCTCCGGAACTGAGATGGCACAATATCATCAAACGGCCTTCGTGTCCCAGTGCTTTCAGGAATGACGAAGCTTCTTGCGCGTGGCCGCCCATATTGTCAGTGTCTACGCTTCCACGGTCTTTGGCAATGCTTGGGGATATCAGGTTCCCCAGCCCTTTCATGATTGCATCCATATCAGCGTCCTCTTTCCTAAAACCCGATTTCGTCTTCAATTGCGTCGATTCCGGCACGTGCGCAGGCATCGTCAAATTCCGGTTGTGGTGCTCCTGAAACCCCGATTCCACCAACCACACTGCCGGCACTTTCGATCGGCACCCCGCCACCCAATGCAAGTGGCATTGAAAGATCGCGGATGGCTGAGGCCGGCGTGCCCGGTTGTGTTGCATCGGCCAGCGCCAGTGTCGGCTGGCGAAAGCTGACGGCGGTCCAGGCCTTGCGAAAGGCCGTTTCCGGCACATTGTTCCCGGCCAGTTGGTCGCGGATAAAAACCTGTGGCAGCCCGAACCGGTCAACAACACTGACACCGACCTGATAGCCTTGCGCCCGGCAGTTCTCCATGGCCGCGACTGCGGCACGCAATGCAATTTCAGGTTTCAAAACTTTGAACGTCACAAAAGGATCATCTTGTGCAATGGCCGGCGCGGCCATGAGAATTGCGGCAAGAAAGGCAGGCAAGCGCTTCATGCTCCGGGATCCCTGCGTTTTTCGGCGGGAAGTTTCTGGATCATGCTGTCCAGCATCCACCAGAACATTTCGTCTCCGCCATAGCCCTCAATGCGGGCGATCTCTGTATTGCCGTCAAGCAGAACGAAGGTCGGCGACAATGTCGGGCGCGAGGTCAGTTGCAGTTCTTTTGGCAAATGCCCGTCCATATCCAGTATCGACAGCGGGGCGATGCGCCCCTCTGTTGTCTTGGGATAGATCGGCTTGATTTCGGCTTTCCATTTCTGGCAATAGAAACAACCATGACGGTCGAACATGATCAGCCGCACGTCCGCGACCGATGAGGTTGCCATCAGAAAAAGTCCTGCCAGACCAACCAGCAGCGACTTGGCAAAAAGAGTCATTGACCCGCCCCTTTCTAACATATCAATATTATAATGTGTTTTGACTGGTGTCGCAAGCTTTGCTGAATGCGACCAAGGGAGGGCGAATGTTCGATATAACCTATGGCGGTGCGGCGCTGGCTGGCCTGCTGGCCTTTTTTACCCCCTGCATTCTGCCAATGGTACCGTTTTATCTCAGCTATATGGCCGGAATATCCATGGCAGAACTGCAAGGTGAGGACCGCATCGCTCCAGGTGCGCAGCGCCGGCTCGTGATTTCGGCTTTTTTGTTCGCGCTGGGCGTCACCACCATTTTCACGCTGATGGGTATGGGGGCAACCGCGCTGGGCCAGGGATTTCGCGAATGGATCCCTGTACTCAAATATGTAGCGGCCGGGCTGATCCTTCTGTTCGGGTTGCATTTTCTGGGGGTGTTGCGAATTCCCCTGCTGATGCGCGAGGCCAGAATTGAAAGCCGACGCGACCCGTCTACGGCCTTTGGGGCGTATGCCATGGGGCTTGCCTTTGGATTTGGCTGGACGGCCTGTGTCGGCCCGGCACTGGCGACGATCATGATGATGGCAAGCGTCAAGGATACCCTGTGGCAGGGTGGCTCCCTGTTGCTGGTCTTTGGCCTGGCCATGACCGCGCCTTTCGTTGCCGCGGCCTTTTTTGCAAAACCGTTCCTTCGCTGGGTAAGACAAAATCGCAAATACATGGGGCTGGTCGAAAAGGGGATGGGGATAATGCTGATCGTCTTTGCAGTACTGATCGCAACAAATTCGATGGGATACATTGCAAATGCAATGATTCGCTGGTTCCCGTCTTTTTCGACACTGGGGTGATGATTTCCCGGAAAATGGAGGACACGATGCGTAGAATTTTACCACTGTTTGCGGCTATTCTGATGATGGCCACACAGGCCCCGGCGGTTGAGTTGGGGGAAGACGGGCTGCACAAACCGGAATGGTTGCACACAACCTTCAAGGACATGCGCGAAGACCTAGCCGAAGCAGAGTCACAAGGCAAACGGCTGCTGATCATGTATGAGCAGCGCGGATGCATCTACTGCACCAAGATGCACGAAGAAATTTTCCCCGACCCCGAAATAGATGCGCTGCTGAAAGACCGGTATTTCGTGGTTCAGATGAATTTGTTCGGTGACGAGGAAGTCACTGATTTTGACGGAACAACTCTGCCTGAAAAGGATATGGCGGTGCGTTGGGGTGTCTTGTTCACACCGACGCTCATGTTCATGCCGGACAGAATGCCCGAAGGCGGCAAAGCCTCGGAGGCGGCCGTTGTCACCATGCCCGGGGCTTTTGGAAAATTCACAACCAAGGCCCTGCTGACCTGGGTGTTGGACAAGGGCTATGAGGGTGACGAGCATTTTCAGAAATATCTGGCCCGGATTGTTGCGGCCGAAAAAGGCTGATGAAACAGTTTGCCGGGTAATAAATGGAAAGTTACATTCACAAAATGATATTTATTGTTGCATCTATATGTATGCATCGACTAGGCTTGATTCCGGAGGACTGAATCATATGGGAGGAAACGCAATGAAGCGAGCTATGCTAGGCATGGCCATGATAGTCGCAGGCTCAATTGCAGCCAGTGCGGCAGAGATTGCACCAGAAAAAGTCGAATTCAAAGACGGTGCGGTCGAAGTGTCCTTAACCGGTGTGGCGGGCGATCCTGCTGCCGGACGCAAGGTGATTGGCACGAAAAAACTTGGCAACTGTGTTGCCTGTCACCAGATCACGGAGATGAGCGACGTTCCCTTCCATGGGGAAATCGGCCCGTCTTTGGACGGTGTTGGAAGTCGTTACTCCGAGGCTGAACTGCGCGGTATCATTGTTGATGCCAAGCACACCTTCGAAGATACGATCATGCCGTCATTCTACAAGACCGGCCCGTATATCCGGCCCGGTAAAGCATTCACGGGCAAAGCACCTGACGGGCCTCTTCCGCCGCTATTGACGGCGCAGCAGGTCGAAGATGTTGTCGCCTATCTGATGACGCAGAAATAATCCCCCACAGGGTTTCCGATAGATAACAGGAGAAAATGTATGGAACTGACGAGACGCAATGCACTGGCCATGGGTGCCGGCGCGTTCGCGGCCACGCTTCTGCCGCTTGAAGCTTTTGCGACGCCCGAAGCGACGCAAGAGGCGATTGCCGCGTTTACAGGTGGTGCGGACATCGGCGAAGGCGGCATTACGCTGACGGCCCCTGAAATTGCGGAAAACGGGAATACCGTCCCGATTTCGGTGGATGCCCCCGGTGCAGTTGAAATCGTTGTGATGGCTGAGAAAAACCCCGACCCGGCTGTTGTCACGTTCAAATTCGGTCCGATGTCTGGCGCCCAGGCGGCATCTACCCGGATCCGTTTGGCGGGAACGCAGGACATTATCGCGGTTGCCAAAATGGCGGATGGCAGTTTTGTCAAAACGTCCAGCACCGTAAAAGTAACAATCGGCGGCTGCGGCGGCTAATTCAAAGGAGACAGGAAAAATGGCATCTGGTGTTAAACCCCGCGTCAAAGTTCCAAAGAAAGCTAAGGCCGGCGATACAATTACGATCAAAACCCTGATCAGCCACAAAATGCATTCAGGGCGCCGCAAAGATAAATCCGGAAATCTTATTCCGCGTGATATCATCAACCGCTTCACCTGCGAGTTCAACGGCGAAAGTGTTCTGGAAGTTCTTCTGGAGCCTTCCGTTTCAACAAACCCGTATTTCGAGTTTGACGCAAAAGTTCCGGAATCCGGCGAGTTCAAATTCACTTGGTACGACGATGACGGGTCGGTTTATGAAACCGCCAAGAAAATCGAAGTTGCCTGAGGGTGGAGCTCGCAGAATAGGGAGGATAAAATGAAAAACAGATCGCTGAAAGGCGCATTTGGTTTGGCAACCGTAACGGTTTTGGCATTTGGAGCCGTTTCAGCTATGGCTGAGACGCCTCCGAAAAAGGCAGAGCTTGTTGTCAATGAAGACACAAAACTGGTAACCGAAACAACGCCGAAAGAAGGCATATCCAATCTGGAAAAAGCCTATGATGGCTGGCGCTTTCGCTCTTCTGAAACCCAGGCGGTTCAGGCGGACGATTTTGACAATCCCGGAATGATTTTTGTCGATCAGGCTCTGGACCAGTGGAACGCGGTAGACGGGACAGAAGGAAAATCCTGTGCCTCATGCCACGGAACACCGGAAGAGAGCATGAAAGGCGTTCGGGCATCCTATCCGAAATGGGATGATTCCATGGGCAAGGTTGCCACGATCGAAATGGAAATCAACAACTGCCGGACAAATCGCATGGGGGCCGAGGCCTGGAAATACACCGGTGGCAAAATGACCGCGATGAATGCCTTGATCACATTGCAGTCTCGTGGAATGCCGGTTGATGTTGCGATTGATGGCAAGGCCAAGCCAACCTGGGAACATGGCAAGGAAATGTATTACACCCGCACAGGCCAGTTGGAACTGTCCTGCGCAAGCTGCCATGAACAGCACTATGGTGATCGCATCCGTGCTGAAATTCTCAGTCAGGGCCAGATCAACGGGTTCCCGGCCTATCGTCTGAAGAACGGCAAGCTGAACAGCATTCATGCCCGTTTCAAAGGCTGCGTCCGTGATACCAGGGCAGAGACATACAAGCCTGGGAGCGATGATTTCGTTGCGCTCGAGCTTTATGTTGCCTCACGCGGTAACGGCCTGTCCGTGACCGGACCTTCGGTGCGGAACTAAACCTCTTGCTCTGCCCCTCTTGGTGGGGCAGAGCGCATCATTCTTTTGTCCATTTATCAGAAGTTATGCACCACGGATGGGCTGTTGTTGTCTCTCCGGCAGATGGTGTCACCGAAACGAACCAGGAGAGTGAACTATGATTTCGCGCCGTGATTTTTTGCAGGCAACGGTTGCCGCTTCGGCCATATATGGGGTGTCCGGTGTGGGCAATTGGGCCCGTTTGGCTGCCCAACAGGCCTTGACCCAGGATCAATTGCTGAATTTTGATACCTTCGGCAATGTGACCCTTATCCATGTTACAGACATCCACGGGCAGTTGAAGCCGACCTATTTTCGCGAACCGGAAATCAACCTTGGTGTTGGCCAGGTAAAAGGCAAACCACCGCATGTGACCGGTGAAGATTTCCTGAAAATGTTTGATCTGAAACCCGGAACGCCGGAAGCCTACGCTCTGACATATGTCGATTTTGTTTCGCTCGCCAAAACCTATGGCAGAATGGGCGGGCTGGATCGTGTCGCGACCGTGATCAATTCCATTCGTGCCGATCGCCCCGACGCATTGCTGCTGGATGGCGGCGATACCTGGCATGGCTCTTACACCTGCCTCAAGACCGATGCGCAGGATATGGTCAACGTGATGAACAAACTGAAACCCGATGCCATGACCTTCCACTGGGAATTCACGCTGGGTTCGGACCGGGTTCGCGAAATCGTCGAGGGTCTGCCGTTCGCCGCCATGGGGCAGAATATTTTTGACAATGAGTGGAATGAACCTTCGGAAGATTTCGTAGATTATGAAATCTTTGAGCGGGGCGGTGTCAAGATTGCCGTTATCGGTCAGGCCTTCCCCTATATGCCAATTGCCAACCCCGGCTGGATGTTTCCGGAGTATTCCTTTGGCATTCACGATGAGCGGATGCAGGAAATGGTTGATGAGGTGCGCGGGGCGGGTGCAGACCTTGTTGTCTGCCTCAGCCACAACGGTTTTGATGTGGACCGCAAGATGGCCAGCAAAGTCACGGGGATCGACATTATCCTGACCGGCCACACCCATGATGCGCTGCCCGAGCCGGTCATGGTTGGCGATACGATGCTGATAGCATCAGGGTCTAACGGCAAGTTTGTAACACGTCTTGATCTGGACGTGCGCGATGGCCGCATGATGGGCTTCCGGCACAAGCTGATCCCGGTCTTCTCGGATGTCATCGAGGCGGACAAAGACGTTGCAGCCGCAATTGATGCCGAACGCGCGCCCTATGAGGCGGAAATGGCCGAAGTTCTGGGCCATACCGACAGCCTGATCTACCGTCGTGGTAATTTCAACGGTACGTGGGATGATCTGATATGCAACGCCCTGATTGAAGAGCGCGAGGCCGATATTGCCCTTAGCCCAGGGTTTCGTTGGGGGCCGAGCCTGATTCCCGGAGATCCGATCACCCGCGAAGACCTGTATAATGCGACCTCGATGACCTATCCGAATGCCTATCGCTCGGAAATGACCGGCGAAACAATCAAGGTCATTCTCGAAGATGTGGCAGACAATCTTTTCAACCCCGATCCCTATTACCAGCAAGGGGGTGACATGGTGCGTGTGGGTGGCATGGGCTACCATATTGATGTCAGCAAACCACAGGGGTCACGGCTGAGTAACATGACCCTGTTGAAAACCGGAGAAGCCATTGATCCGGCTAAGAAATATGTCGTGTCCGGCTGGGCTTCGGTCCGTGAGGGCACCGAGGGCCCGCCAATCTTTGAGGTGGTTGAAAACTATATCAAACGTGTTGGTACCGTCCATGTTGACCCCAACAAATCAGTCAAAGTAAGCGGCGCCTGAGTGATGCGTCAAGACGCGCATGGACATATTCAGGTTTCCTAATGTAACCAAAGCCAACTTCGAAAAGGAGGAGGAGGCAATGACCAAGAATTCAGGAGCAGGGGCGACACGCCGTGGATTTCTGAAGGCCGGCCTGGCTGCAGGTGGAGCGCTGGCAGCGGGCAGAACCGCATCAGCGGCAACCAGTGATCCGGCGATTACCGAAATACAGCCGTGGAACAGTGAATCCGGCGACCCGGTGGATTTTGCCCCTTACGGCAAGCCCTCGGAATATGAGAGCGAGGCCATACGGCGTTCGGTTCCCTGGCTGACGGCTGATCCGATCTCCTCGATCAACTTTACGCCTTTGCATAAACTGGACGGCACGATCACACCAAACGGTTTGTGCTTTGAGCGCCACCATGCCGGGGCGGCCCATGTGGACCCGTCCAAACACCGCCTGATGATCAACGGGCTGGTCGACAAGCCTCTTGTTTTCACCATGGAAGATCTGATGCGGTTCCCGCGTGAGAACTACATCTACTTTCTGGAGTGTGCGGCCAATTCCGGCATGGAATGGCGTGGTGCCCAGTTGAATGGTTGCCAGTTCACCCACGGAATGATCCATAACGTCATGTACACGGGCGTTCCGCTGCGTCTGTTGCTTGAAGAGGCCGGCGTGAAAACGAACGGCAAATGGCTGCTGGCCGAAGGGGCTGATGCCAGTGCGATGACACGCTCGATCCCGATTGAAAAAGCAATGGATGACTGCCTGGTTGCCTTCAAGATGAATGGCGAGGCCCTGCGGGTTGAGCAAGGCTACCCCCTGCGCCTGGTGGTTCCCGGCTGGGAAGGCAATATGTGGATCAAATGGCTGCGCCGCTTTGAGGTGGGGGATCAGCCATGGCAACAGCGCGAAGAAACCAGTAAATATACGGACTTGCTGGAAGACGGAAAGGCGCGGCGCTTTACCTGGGTCATGGATGCCAAATCGGTGATCACCAGCCCCAGCCCACAGGCGCCGATCACGCATGGCAAAGGTCCGACCATTGTGACCGGCATTGCCTGGTCCGGCCGGGGTACGGTTCCGCGTGTGGATGTGACCATTGACGGCGGCAAGAACTGGTACAAGGCCCGTATGGCCGGCCCCAGCATGGATAAGGCCATGCACCGCTTTTATTTCGAGTTCGATTGGGATGGCCGCCCGCTCTTGCTGCAAAGCCGGGCCCATGACAGTACCGGATATGTACAGCCGACCAAGGATGAGTTGCGCAAATTCCGGGGGGTGAACTCGATCTATCACAATAATGGTATCCAGACCTGGTATGTGAATGAAAAAGGAGAGGCTGAAAATGTCGAAATTTCTTAAGACAACAGTCGCGGCTTCTCTGGCGTCCGCGTTCTTTTCCAGCGCCGTTCTGGCCGAACCTCTGGGGTTGGGCCGGCAGGCAACCGATGAGGAAGTGGCCGCCTGGAACATTGATATCCGCCCCGATGGGCAAGGGCTTCCGGTTGGCCGCGGAAATGTGGCGGACGGTGAGGAAATCTTTGCCGAGAACTGCGCTATCTGCCACGGCGATTTCGGCGAAGGTGTTGATCGTTGGCCGGTGCTGTCCGGCGGGCAGGGCTCGCTTACAGATGCCCGGCCGGTGAAAACCATCGGGTCATATTGGCCATATCTTTCAACGGTTTATGACTATATTCACCGGGCGATGCCTTTTGGAAACGCACGTTCTCTGTCCGATGATGAAATCTATGCCATCGTGGCCTATCTTCTCTACGTGAACGATATGGTTGATGATGACTTTGAGCTCAGCAACGAGAATTTCACATCTATCAAAATGCCGAATGAGCCGAATTTCTTCATGGATGATCGGGACACGACAGAAGTTCCGGCATTTTCACATGATGTTTGCATGGAAAACTGCAAGCCGGAAGTGGAGATCACCAAAAGGGCAGCGATTGTTGATGTGACACCGGAAGAGACAGCGGCAAAGGCCGCCGCACAAGATGCCAAAGCCGAAGAGAGTGCGCCGGCCGCCGCTGATGGCCAGACCACAACCGAAGCAGCGGCAGAACCGGCCGCAACCGAACAGGCAACAGATGCTCCGGACCCGGAACTGATTGCCAAGGGTGAAAAGGTTTTCAAGAAGTGCAAGGCCTGTCACCAGATCGGCGAGGGGGCATCAAACAGAACCGGGCCTATCCTGACCGGTGTTGTCGGCCGGCCCGCGGCCTCGGTTGAGGGTTTCAAATACTCAAAGGGCATGAAGGAAATGGCCGGTGAAGGGCTGATATGGGATGAGGCCAATCTTGATCAGTTTCTCACCAAGCCCAAGGCCTTTGTAAAGAAAACCAAAATGGGTTTTGCCGGCTTGAAGAAGGAAGGCGATCGTGCGGCGATCATTGCCTACCTGAAGTCGGTTGCGCCATAAGGTTGCGCAGATACAGGCAAGCCGGAAAACCCGTCGCTTTGAAAAAGGCGGCGGGTTTTCGTTTTATATCGCTTTGGTGAAATCGCCTAACTGCGCCCACCGCAAAACATGGTGTAAACCAGATCAATCATTTTCCGCGCTTTTGGATCTGACAGGGCATAATACATGGTTTTGCCTTCACGACGGCAGGTCACCAGCCCCTCGTTTCTCAGCCGTGAAAGCTGTTGGCTGACGGCGGCCTGACGCGAAGACAATAGTTGCTCCAGTTCTGTCACGGAGCGTTCCCGCGAACAGAGGTAACAAAGGATCATCAAACGCCCCTCATGGCTCAGGGCTTTCATGAAATTGGAGGCGGTTTCTGCCTGCCCCACCATTGTGTCCGCATCTACCGGTTCCGGGTAGTTTTCACTGATCTTTTCAACCGAGGCCATCACTCTTGGCATCCTTTTTTCGCGCGCATGCAGTTCGTCGGGCTTTTCTAACAAAATTTCTAACTGATTGCGAGAGCGTCGCAATTTCGTGATCTGCCGCGATTTTTCCGCCCAGAAATTCACAAGCCCTGACGCGAGGGAGACGTCGCGCGAAAGACGATCAGACAGACGGCCATCAACAGCATCGACAGTAAAAACGGCGCGCCCGGTAAATAGACAGGTGCCTCTGACCCGCTGAAAAATGCGAAGGTTTGCGTCATGAGAAGGGGGGAAAGGATCATGCCGACCGAACTGACACTGGACAACAGCCCCTGCAACTCACCCTGCTGGTTGTCGGCAACGCGGCGCGACATTATGCCTTGCAATGCTGGTGTTGCAATGCCGCCCAGGGCCGCAAAAGGTGTAAAGGCCAGAATAATCCAGCCGTTGGGGATGAGGGCGATCAGAAAGAAGGCGATAATGCTCAGTGTGAACCCGAGCCTGACAGTTCGTTCCTCGCCCAGACGGGGCAGTATTGCACGGATAAGCCCTCCCTGAACCAGGGCTACAGAGACACCGAACAATGCCAGGGAATAGCCGACCATAGCCGGGGACCAATCAAATTTTTCCCGGGTGAAATAGGCCCATACCGCCGGATAAACGAAAAAGGCGATCTGGTTCAGAAACACCACGACCAACAAGGTCCGCAATCCGGATAACCGGCCGATTTGCCGCAGCGCCCCCAAGGGATTGGCCCGCCGCCATTCAAAGGGGCGCTGCAGATCTTTTCGCAGGCTTTCCGGCAGAACAAGGACACCAAAGAAAAAATTTGCCAGAGCAAGGGCCGCCGCCCCGACAAAGGGCGCACGCGGGCCAAAGGCGGCCAACAGCCCGCCCAGAACCGGCCCCAGGACAAATCCGACACCAAAGGCAGCACTTACAAGGCCAAAATTCTTGGCCTTTTCTCCGGGTTTTGAGACATCCGCGATAAAGGCCGTGGCGGTAGATTGTGTCGCGGATGAAATTCCGCCGAAAATGCGCCCGGCAAGCAATAGCCAGACCGTTCCGGCAAGTGCCATCACCAGATAATCCAGCGCCATGGTGAACATCGAGATCAGCAGCACCGGCCGGCGGCCAAACCTGTCGGACAGATTACCGACAACCGGCGAGAAGAGAAACTGCATCACCGCAAAGGACGTGGCCAGAACGCCCCCCCACATGGCTGCATGTGCCAGATCAGAGCCGGTGACATCCCGGATAAGGTCCGGCATCACCGGCATGATGATGCCAATGCCCATCGCATCAATCACCAAGGTGATGATGATGAATATCAGGGGCAGGCGGTCGGGCATGAAGGGATCCTGTGCGCGGTGAGTCCACGACACTTAGAAAGCTGAACTGAATAGTTCAAATAGTTTTTGCGGTGCGGGCAAAGTTTTCCGCGTTCTCAGGGGCGCGGCCCAATTGCAGTTCGGGCGAAAAAACTGCGGTCAGATCCAATTCCGGCCAACGTGCTTTTGCCAATTGCCGCAACGGATGCGCTTCCAGTTTAGCCTGCCTGCAAAGCTCTTTCACCGCTTTCTGGGCGTCCGGCCGCGGCATTACCCGGCTCAGTGAAAAACTGAGTGATTCCGCATAAATCTGATCTGTCCCGTCATTCAGGTGCGCAGCCATCCTGTCAGGGTTGGGCCGCAACGCAGGGCTGATCTCCTGCGCGGCCGAGAGGGCGCGGGCGCAGCACATGCAGATCTGCGGCAGATTCAGCCACTCAAGCATCCAGGCCGCCCCGTCGCGTTGTTCCCGGTGTAGAACCGCCCCATGCATGGCCCCGTTCAGCGCAAGGATATGCCGTGACAGCGTGACCAGCAAAGACGGCAAGACAGGGTTGCTTTTTTGCGGCATGGTTGAGGAACCACCGCCTGTTTCCAGCGTGACTTCACCGATCTGGCTGTGGGTCAACAGCAACAGATCCTCACCCATCTTGCCCAGGCTGCATGTCAGGTTTGTCATCCAGCCGGACAGCTCGGCCAATGTGTCGCGCTGACTGTGCCAACTGCCGTCTGCCTTCTCCAGCCCCAGAGCGCGGGCCAGTTGCTCGGTCAGTTCCGGCCCTTTGTCGCCAATGACGGAAAGCGTTCCGGCTGCCCCGGACAGGCTGATCTGCAACAGGCGCGGCTTCAGTTCCAGCAGGCGCAACCGATGGCGCAGCAGGGGCTGGCCCCAACTTGTAACCACCGCCCCGAATGTGGTGGGCGTGGCGGTCTGCCCCCAGGTGCGGGCCGGCATGACCAGATGCGCGTGTCTTCCGGCAAGCAGGCCAAGGGCGCGGATCAATGCAACAAGGCGCGCGTCCAGAATGGTCAGAACCTGACGCAGGCGCAAAACCAGACCGGTGTCCATAATGTCCTGTGACGTGGCCCCCCAGTGGACAAACTGGGCATGTTCCGGGGCGTCCATGGCCTTGCGAAAGGCCTGCACCAGCGCCGGAACCGGAACGGCCGATCGCCCGGTTTCGGTGGCAAGCCCGCCCGGGTCGATCTGCAATTCAAGGCTGGCGCGGTGGATGAATTCGCCGCTTTCTTCAGGAATGATCCCCAGCTTGCCCTGGGTCTTGGCCAGTGCCCCTTCCACCAGCAGCATGGCGCGCACCTCTGCGCTGTCACTGAACAGCTTTCCGACTTCGGCATCATGCAGAAGATGGCGGTAGATTTCACTGTCGAACGGCGAGGCCGGCATGTCAGTTTCTCCTCAGGCCCAGAATTTCGCGCGCCTGCAACGGAGTCGCAACCGGCCGGTTGTATTTGTCGCACAGATCAACCGCGCGTTTGACAAGGGCGGCATTGGATGGGGCAAGGGTTTTGCGATCTATCCGCATGTTGTCCTCCAGACCTGTGCGCGTGTGGCCGCCGGCCGCAATGGACCATTCGTTTACAACGATCTGCCCCGGGCCGACACCCGCGCCGCACCATTGGGCGTCAGGGGCAAGCCGTGCCAGTGTTCTGACATAGAAATCAAACACCTGCCTGTCCACCGGCATCGCGTTTTTCACACCCATGACGAACTGTACATAAAGCGGCGCATTCAGCCGCCCGTCTGTAGCCATCTTGACAGCCTGAAAAATATGGCTGAGGTCAAAGGCCTCTATTTCCGGCTTTATGTCGTATTTTTGCATTTCAGCCGCCAGCCAATCCACCAGATCGGGCGGATTTTCGTATACCCGGGTCGGAAAATTGTTGGACCCGACCGAGAGAGAGGCCATGTCCGGCCGCAGGCTCAGCATTCCACCACGCGCCTTGCCGGCACCCGAACGCCCGCCGGTGGACAATTGTATGATCATACCGGGGCAGTGTGTTTCGATCGCCGCCTTGAGGCGGGCGAAACGCTCGGGATCGGATGTCGGTGTCCCATCATCTTCGCGCACGTGGCAATGGGCAATCGAGGCCCCCGCCTCATAGGCGGCATGGGTGCTTTCAACCTGTTCGCTCAGGGTGATGGGCACAGCCGGGTTATGGGTTTTCTGGGCAACCGACCCGGTGATTGCCACACATATGATGCAGGGATTTTCCATCGCTCAGATGTCCAGAAAGACAGTTTCCTCCGGCCCCTGAATATGGATGTCAAACCGGTATGTCACGCCTTCTTTGTTTTCGTGGCGTTTGGCAATCAGGGTATTTCGGCGATGGGCCTGTTCAATCAGCGAAAGAACCGGATCTTCTGCGTTCGCTTTGGTTTCGTCACTGAAATACAGGCGGGTGTTCAGGCCGATGTTGATACCGCGTGCTACAATCCACAGGTTTATATGCGGGGCCTGCCGGGTGTGGTTGCGCCCCGGTGTTGTGCCCGGTTTGATGGTGTCAAACTGCCACTCTCCTGTGCTGAAATCGGCGATGACACGCCCCCAGCCGCGAAACCCGTCTTCGACTTTCCGGCCGTCCTCGGGATGCGCATAGTGTCCGTCGGCATTGGCCTGCCAGACCTCGATCAGAACATCCTTTATCGGCGCGCCGGTTCCGTCATAAACACAGCCTTCAATCCGGATACGTTCTCCTTTGGCGTTTGGCCCGGCAATATCATGGCCCAGTTCCTCGTCAAAGATCTGAAATCCGGCGGCACCGGGGGCAAGGCCGATATGCACATAGGGGCCGGCTGTCTGTGAGGGTGTTTCATTCAAGGTGTCCATGTTCAGTTTCCCTCCAGTCGGTTTTCAAACAGGGTTGAGCGCCGCCCGCGCAGAACGATGTCGAAACGATAGGCCAGCATGTCAAACGGTACCGATGACCTGACATCAAGCCGGGCAATCAATTGCTCTACCGCGTCCGGGTCGGGGATGGTCTGGGCAATCGGGCAGCGGGCGATCAGCGGATCTCCCTCAAAATAAAGCTGGGTGATCAGTCTTTGCGCAAATCCGCTGCCAAAGACAGAAAAGTGAATATGCGCCGGGCGCCAGCTGTCGGTCCAGTTGCGCCACGGGTAGGCGCCGGGTTTGACGGTGCGAAAGAAATAATAGCCTTCCTCATCAGTCAGGGTGCGGCCACATCCGCCGAAGTTCGGGTCGATCGGCGCAAGATACGTGTCGTTGCGGTGCCGATAGCGCCCGCCGGCATTTGCCTGCCAGATTTCGACAAGCGTGTTTGGCACGGCGCGGCCGTTTTCATCCAGCACCCTGCCGTGGACGATGATGCGCTCGCCAATCGGATCACCGCTGTGGCAATAGTTTTTCAGCAGGTCGTTATCCTGCGGGCCCAGATCGTTGTGCGAAAACAGGGGGCCGGTGATTTCCGACAAGGAGTTCTCAAGCGACAACAGCGCATATTGCGGCGAGCGGGTGACCGAGGTCTTGTAATCCGGGGTCAGGGCCGGGGGCTGGCGAAGCCGGTCGCGCTGGTAAAACTCGGCGGGCGGGCCTTTCTTGTGGGTCATAGGTACACCCCCATATCATGGTAGGTTTCCTTGGCGATTTTCAAGGCGTGGTTGGCTGCCGGCACCCCGGCGTAAATGGCAACATGCATAAAGGCCTCGCGTACTTCACCGGGGGTTGCGCCGGTGTTTTTCGTGGCGCGGATATGCATGGCTAGCTCCTCCCAATATCCGCCGGCGGCCAGCAGCGCCAAGGTGATCAGAGAGCGGTCACGCGGCGCAATCGCCTCGCTGGCCCAGACATTTCCCCATGCGCTTTCGGTGATCAGTTCCTGAAACGGCGTATCAAACCCGGTCTTTGCCTCTTCGGCGCGATCCACATGCGCATCCCCCAAAACCGCGCGACGCATGCGCATCCCCTTTTCCAGACGTTCAGACATGGCCAATCTCCTTCAGAAATTCCGCAAGTATTGCCGCATATTCAGCAGGGGCTTCGACACAGGGCAAATGCCCCGCCCCCCTGATCAGACGAAATTTGGAACCGGGAACAAGATCCGCGGTTTCGCGCACCAGATCAGGTGGTGTTGAGCCATCTTCGGCCCCGGCAATGGCCAGCGTGGGCAGGCGCAGGCGGGCCGTGCTGTCATAGAGGTCGGTTTCCGAAATGGCGGCGCAGCATCCCAGATAGCCGGGCAAGGGCGTGCGGCACAGCATATTGCGCCAGCCGCTCAGCTCAACGGCCCGTTCCCTGCGAAATGATTCTGAAAACCAGCGGGTCAGAATGGATTCCTCAAGCGCCGCAATGCCGCCCGTTCTGATCGAATCCATACGTTCCTGCCACATCTGGGGTGTGCCGATCTTTGCAGCGGTGTTGGACAGCACCAGTGCCCGCACGAGATCAGGCCGTTCCGCCGCCAGTCCCTGTGCGATCATGCCGCCGATGGAAAGGCCGGCGAAAACGCAGTTCTTCACCCCTAGCTGGTCAAGCAGTTGTGCCGCATCCTGTACAAGATCCCCCATGAAATAGGCGCCATCCGGCGCGGACGTGAGCCCGTGCCCCCGGGTGTCATAGCGGATGATCCGCAGTCCGTCCGGCATGTGCGAAACCACGCCGTCCCATAGCCGCAAATCCGTTCCCAGCGAGTTGGAAAAGATAACTGGCAGGCCTTGCGGATCTCCCTCATCCCTGTAGTGCAGCCTGATTTTTCCCAGATCGGCGATTTGCATCAATAGGGCAACCCCACATAGTTTTCGGCCAGTGCGGTTTGCGCGGCCTCGCTGTTCCTCAGATATTCCAGATCCGCACGTTGGATCTTGAGATCAAAGGCCGATTGCTCCGGAAACCTGTGCAAAAGGTTGGTCATCCACCAACTGAAACGTTCAGCTTTCCAGATGCGGGCCAGCGCCCGTTCAGAGTAGCGATCAAGGCCGTCATCATCTTTTTCCTGATAGTGCTGCACCAGCGCATTATACAGATAATGCACATCTGATGCGGCCGTATTCAGCCCCTTTGCCCCTGTCGGCGGCACGATATGGGCCGCGTCCCCGCACAGAAACAACCGCCCCCAGCGCATTGGTTCGCTGACAAAACTGCGCAGGGGGGCTATGGATTTCTCGATGGACGGGCCGGTTACAAGCGTTTCAGCCACCTGGGCCGGGATACGCTGTTTCAGTTCCTCCCAGAACCGGCCGTCGGGCCAGTCTTCGACCCGATCACTCAGCGGGCATTGGACGTAATATCGGCTCAGGTTGTCGTTGCGCATCGAACACAGAGCAAAACCGCGCTGAGAGTTGGCGTAAATCAACTCGGGGCTGGCGGGCGGGGTTTCCGAGAGAATGCCCATCCAGCCGAAGGGGTAGGATTTTTCGTATTCGCGGCGAATGTCTTGCGGGATGGTCTGGCGACTGATGCCGTGGAATCCGTCACAGCCGGCGATGAAATCACAGTCAAGCCGATGGGTTTTCCCGTCTTTCGAATAGGTCAGATGCGGCTGGTCGGTTTTTGCGTCGTGAATGCAGACATCCTGCGCCTGGAAAACGGTTTTCCCACCCTCGGCATCACGGGCCTCATATAGATCGCGGGTCACTTCTGTCTGGCCATAGACGACAACAGGTTTTCCGGTGAGGCGCGTAAAATCTATGCGAAACAGGCTGTTATCAAGGGCTATTTGTGTGCCGTCATGAACGAATCCCTCGCGTTCCATCCGGTCCGAAACCCCGGCTTCCTGCATAAGATCGACAAAGCCGACCTCAAGAACGCCAGCACGAATCCGGCCCAGAACATATTCGCGTGTCTGGCGCTCGAGCACGATGGCATCAATGCCGTTTTTCAACAGCAACTGGCCCAAGAGCAACCCGGACGGGCCGCCCCCTATGATGGCAACCTGTGTGCGCATGTTTTTCCTCCCTGGGCGCTGTCAGCTTTGGCAAGATAGTTTGCAATGTCAACTATTTTCAGGTCACTTCCGGTGAATCATTCAGGGCGATGGAGAACAGTTCACGATCGACATTGCCGCCCGAGGCGACAACAATGACGGTATCGGCCTCCAGCAGGTCTGTCCGGAAAAGGGCAGCCGCCAGCGCAGAGGCTCCACCCGGTTCTATAACGATTTTCAACCGTAGAAAGGCCAGCGCCATGGCCTGCAGGCATTCACTGTCTGCAACAATCAGTCCGGGGCCGCAAAGCTGGCGCAGGATGGGGAAGGTCAGCTTTCCGGGGGCCGGGGTGATGATGGCATCGCAGATTGAACCTGTCATGGAAGGGTTGTGTTCGATTTGTCCGGATTCCAGTGATCTGCGTACATCGTCAAAGCCTTCGGGCTCAACCGGGTGAACCTGCATGTCGGGGGCGTCCTGCGCAAGCGCCAGAGCGATGCCGGAGGTCAGCCCGCCGCCGCCGCAGGGCACCAGAACCTGCGCCTCGCTCACGCCCTGCTCGGCCGCCTGTGCTGCGATTTCAAGCCCGACGGAACCTTGCCCGGCAACCACCAGCGGGCTGTCAAAGGGCTTTACCAGCGTCAGGCCGCGTTCTTTGGCCAGGCGTTCGCCAATCTCGTCCCGGTCCTGGGTGGCGCGGTCGTACTGCACCACCTCGGCGCCCAGGGCGCGGGTGTTGTCAATTTTCAGGCGCGGCGCATCGGTTGGCATGACAATGACCGCTGGAACGCCATGGGCACGTGCCGCCAAAGCAACCCCTTGCGCATGGTTGCCCGAAGAAAATGCGATAACCCCTTGGGAACGCTGCTTTTCCGGCATGGCGGACAAGGCAGACCAGGCGCCGCGAAACTTGAAGCTGCCGGTATGTTGCAGACATTCCGGTTTGACGAAAACCTGCCGTCCGGCGATTTCGTTCAGAAACGGCGAAGAGAGCAAAGGCGTGCGACGGACCTTGCCAGCCAGCCGGCCAGCCGCAGCACGGATCATATCATAGGTAACCGTATCAGAATTCATTGAATTGTCTCCAGTAACACATTGATAGCATGTAAACTTTCTGATTCATCGAGAAACGGAACATGGCCCCGGTCCGGTACTTGGGCAAATATCATATCCGGCCGCTGCCGGCGCATGGTGCCCGCGGTTTCGGGGCTGAGGATATTTGAATTTTCACCCCGGATCAGGGCCAGAGGCACCCCCTCCAGTGCCGCAAAAAGCGGCCAGAGATCCGGCAGGGGCTGGTTGCTTTGCCCGGTAAAGACCATGCGCAGGGCCGGATCATAATTCAGGCCCAGCCCATCGGCGGTTTCGGTAAACAGATTGCGCACCTCCTGTTGCCAGCGGGTCTGGGGCACCCCGTAAAACCCCGGCATTTTCTGCCGCGCCACTGCCGCCGCATCATATGTCTTATAGGGGGGCGGGCGACCAAGGTAGCTGTCAATCAGGGCCAGCCCGGCCGGGTCGATTTCCGGGCCGATGTCATTCAGGATGACGCCCTTCAGCCGGTCATGCGCGCTGGCCGCCAGCGTCATGGCAATCAGCCCGCCACGCGACGTTCCCAGCACGGTGACAGCATCCAGCCTGAGAAAATCAAGCAATTCCAACACGTCAGCGGCTTCGCGGGCAATGGTATACGTGGTCGGATCGGCCCATTGCGAGGCCCCGCGACCACGATAATCCAGCCGGATCAGGCGATGGCCGGCAAGGTGCGGCGCCACAAAATCAAAATCGGAACTGTTGCGGGTCAGGCCGGACAGGCACAATAGAGGCGGGCCTTTTCCCTCATCCCGATAGGCCAGTTTCACACCGTCGCTTGTGCTGAAAAAGCGCATCAGGACGCCGCCGCAAGGGCAGGGATCGGCGTCAGATCTGACAGGATGTGATCAGGCTTCCAGGGCAGGCGGTCGATGGGCTCTGCGGCGCGGTTGGCCCATGCGGTCTGAAAGCCGTATCCGGCGGCTGCCGCCGCATCCCAGCCGTTGGATGACACAAACAGAACCTGCCCCGGTTTGCAGGAAAATCGTTTTTCTACAAGGGCATAAACGCTATGGTGTGGTTTATAAACACCAACGCTTTCCACCGATAGCACATCATCCAGCATGTCCGTTATTCCGGCGGATTTTACCGCCCCCTGCAACATGTCGGGGCTGCCGTTTGACAGGATGGCGGTGTTCAGCCCGGCGGCTTTCAGGGCGCCCAGCATGGCCGGCACTTCGGGGTAGGCCGAGAGCTGCCAATAGAGCGCCAGCAGCCGTTCGCGCAGGTCTGGATCCGTCAGGCCGTTGGCCTCAAGCGCCCAGTCGAGCCCGTCCTGGGTGACGGTCCAGAAATCGGTATGGGCGTCAGCGATGGCGCGCAGCCAGGTGTACTGCAACTGCTTTGATCGCCAGTCTGCGGCCAGCTTTTGCCAAACGGCGGCAAAGGCCGCGCGCCCCGGCTCGGCCGCAGCTTCGCGGGCCGCGGCCGCAACGTCAAAAAGCGTGCCGTAAGCATCAAAAACACAGGTGGTGACGGTCATGAGAATTCCCCCTTGGTCAGACAGAGAGTGGCATAGCGTTGCCAGCCTGAAAAGGGCGAATTCGGGTGTATGGAAAGCGTATGGAAAGCGTATGGGTTTTATACACAGGCCGGACAAAGGCCGCGCGGCGCAAAACCGATGCCGGCATTGGGCCTGCGCCGGGCCGGTTCGGCCGGTTGCGACCGTTATGGCTGTCGCGGCCGCTACAGGTTCCGTTCCTGCAACATGCCAAGGATATGATAGCCGCCGTCAACCCGGATGATTTCGCCGGTTGTGCAGGCGCCATAATCGGACGCCAGATAGACGGCGGTGCCGCCCACGGCCTCAAGGGTTGCGTTGCTGCCCAGCGGGGCATTTTCGCCAATGGTGCGAAAGACCTTGCGCGCCCCGCCGATGGCGGCGCCGGCGAGGGTTTTCATCGGGCCGGGGCTGATCGCATTGACGCGGATAGCCTTTGGCCCCAGATCATTTGCCAGATAGCGCACGGTGCTTTCCAGCGCGGCCTTGGCCACGCCCATGACATTGTAGTTCGGCTGCACCCGCTGACTGCCCATGTAGGTCAGCGTCAGCAGGGTGCCGCCATCGGTCATCAATGGTTCGGCCCTGCGCGCCAGATCAATGAAACTGTAGCAGGAAATATCCAGCGAGTTGAGAAAATTGCGCCGGGAGGTGTTGAGGAAGCGGCCGGTCAGTTCATCCTTGTCGGAAAACGCGATGGCGTGCACCAGAAAATCCAGCCGTCCCCATGTGTCGGCAATGGTCTGGAACACGCTGTCAAGCGAGGCCTCGTCTTGCACATCGGCCGCGAGGACAAGATCAGATCCGACGCTTTCGGCCAGTGGTCGTACCCGTTTGCCAAAGCCTTCGCCCTGATAGGTGAAGGCAAGTTCGGCGCCTTCCTCGGCCAGGGCCTTGGCAATGCCCCATGCGATCGAGCGCTCATTGGCCACGCCCAGTACGAGCCCGCGTTTGCCTGTCATCAGATTTGCCATGGTCTATTTCCCGTGAAATTTCGAAAGCAGCATCGAGCCGTTGGTGCCGCCAAAACCAAAGCTGTTGGTCATCACCGTATCCAGGCCGGCGTTTTCCACCAGTGTGGTGGCAATTTCGGCCGGATCCAGCGCCGGATCCAGGGTTTCGACATTGATCGAGGGGGCGATGAAATCGTTCTCCAGCATCAAGAGGCAATAGATCGCCTCTTGTGCACCGGTGGCCCCCTGACTGTGGCCGGTCATCGATTTGGTTGAACTGACGGGGGGCGTTTTGCCGGTGCCAAAGACCCGGCGCACCGCCTCAATCTCGCCGACATCACCCACAGGGGTACTGGTGCCGTGCGCATTGATATAGCTGACCGTGCGCTCTTCGGGCAGCGACTGCAACGCCAGCCGCATGGCCCGTTCACCGCCTTCGCCGGACGGCGCTACCATGTCATGCCCGTCCGAGGTGGCGGCGTAGCCGGTGACTTCGGCATAGATTTTGGCGCCGCGGGCCAGGGCGTGCTCCAGCTCCTCCAGCACCACCATGCCGCCACCGCCGGCAATGACAAAGCCGTCGCGATCCGCGTCAAAAGCGCGGCTGGCGCGTTCGGGGGTGTCGTTGAATTTACTGCTCATGGCGCCCATTGCATCGAACAGGCAGGACAGGGTCCAGTCCAGTTCCTCGCCACCGCCGGCAAACATGATATCCTGTTTGCCCATCATGATCTGTTCGGCGGCATTGCCGATACAATGCAGGCTGGTCGAACAGGCCGAGGTGATGGAATAGCTGATCCCCTTGATCTTGAACGCGGTCGAAAGATTTGCCGACACGGTTGACGACATGCATTTGGGCACCGCAAACGGGCCGATCCATTTTGGCGCGCCCTTTTGAATGACTGTCTGGTGCGCCTTGAAAAAAGTGCTGGTTGAAGGCCCGCCGGACCCGGCAATCAGGCCGGTATGCGGGTTGACGATATCGCTTTCTTCCAGACCGGCATCGGCAATGGCCTGTTGCATGGCGATATGCGCATAGGCGGCGCCCGGCCCCATGAAACGCAGGGTGCGCTTTTCAACGTGGTCCTTGATGTCGATATCCGGCGCCCCGGCGATCTGGCTGCGAAACCCGTGCTCGATCATGTCTTCGTTTGCGGTAATGCCGGATTTTCCGGCCCGCAGCGAGGCGGTGACTTGGGTTACATTATTGCCGATCGAGGATACGATCCCCATTCCGGTGATGACGACGCGACGCATATCAGCTCTCCTTGGTCGTAGAAATTCCGGCCTAGCTCTTCTCGGCGGCCAGACCGACTTTCATGTTTTTCACGGCGCAGACTTCTTCGCCATCGGCCAGCACGATGCCATCGGCCACACCCATTTTCAGGCGGCGGTCGATGACCCGGGTGAAATCGACCTTGTAGGTGACTTTCTTGCGCTCCGGTGTGACCATGCCCGAGAGTTTGACCTCGCCAACTCCCAGCGCAAACCCCTGACCCTGCCAGCCGCGCCAGCCCAGATTGAAGCCGGTCAGTTGCCACAGCCCGTCAAGCATCAGGCAGCCGGGCATGACCGGGTTGCCGGGGAAATGGCAGGGAAAGAACCAGAGATCAGGATTAATATCAAGTTCGGCGACGATATGGCCCTTGCCATGCGCCCCCGCATCACCGGAAACATCGGTGATCCGGTCCATCATCAGCATGGGCGGCAGCGGAAGCTGCGCGTTCCCCGGCCCGAAGAGTTCGCCCCGCGCGCATCTTATCAACGCGTCTTTGTCAAAACTGGTCGGAAATTCGGCCATATTATCCTGCCCCATATGTCATTTGTCGTGTCACTTGTCCTGGTCTTTTCTCGGTCTGTCCTGTCCTAGCATTCGTGCCCGAGTGAGGGCAATAGCCCGTTGCGCGCGCGTGCCGCAGGCCTGCGAATGAAAATCATTTGAAAAATGGCGGGTGACGTCCTATTTTAAGGGATGTAACAGGAAAAATGGTGCGATGAGCGCGACAGAAACACAGCGCGGCAGTAAATGGCTGAGTGGTGCCGGATTGCGCCCGACACGGCAGCGCGTGGCGCTGGCGTCGCTGTTGGTCGGCGATGGCAAGCACCGCCATGTGACTGCGGAAAGCCTTTATCTGGCGGCGCGCGATGCCGGTGAAAAGGTCTCGCTGGCGACGGTGTACAATACGCTGCGCGCCTTTTGCGAGGCCGGACTGTTGCGGGAGATCCTGCTGGAAGGCACCAAAAGCTATTTTGATACCAATGTGACCGATCATCCGCATTTCTTCTGGGAAGACGACCAGACCCTGATCGACGCACCCAAGGAGCAGTTGGAAATCAGCCGTCTGCCAGAGGCCCCGGCAGGTGCGCGTGTCAGCAAAGTGGATGTTGTGATCCGCCTGCGCCGCGCATAAGGCGCATTCATGGGACGGCGCGCTGTCCCGGTCTGACGGTTTGAATTCGGTCCCGGTTCGCGTTAGGCTCATTCAACCAATGTGCATACGTTTGAAAGTGAGTGGTTTTCATGGCAGATTCGATTCTGGGGGGTATTGTCATCAATGAAATCCTCGTGGATCCGAACGGGGCAAACAATTTCGATACAGACGGAAACGGAACCGCAGCCGCGACGGATGAATTTGTCGAGTTGCTGAACACCTCTGGCGCGCCGATCGACATTTCCGGGGTCGAGCTGTGGGACGCGGGGAATGGCAACTGGTTCACCTTTCCGCCCGGCACCATCCTGCAACCCGGCGGGCATGCGATGGTCATGGCAGGTGTTCAGGCCGGTGGCAGCCTGCCGACGGGTGGTCCGGATGATCTGTTTTTCGATGCCGGCCGCGGGTCTGCGGTCATCAACAACGGCGGTGACAATGTCGTTGTCTACGACCCCGGCGCCGACCAGTTCATTCAGGCTACCTTCAACGGGGATCCGCAGGACAATCCGCCGGTGGATTATGCCGGGTTTTCGCCAACCGCGACCCGATCCGGCGCCGGTGAAAATTTCGGCAATGATCAGGACGGGTTTTCCATTCAGCGCACGCCGGATGGTGGCAATACATTTGTCAACAACCAGACGCCAACACCGGGCACCAGCAACATCTGTTTCACGCAGGGCACCCTGTTTGCCACCCCTTTTGGCCCGCGCCGTATTGAAACACTGAAACCCGGCGACCTGCTCAATACCCAGGACCACGGTGCGCAGCGTATCAAATGGATATGGTCGCGCAAACGATCGGCAGAGGAAATCCGCGCCAATGCGGCCTTCAGGGCGATCAGAATTGAAAAGGGCGCGCTTGGCAGAGACCTGCCGCACGAAACCCTGCATGTTTCCCAGCAGCACCGGGTTCTGATTGCCTCGCGCATCGCGCAACGCATGTTCGGCGTTGCGGAAATACTGGTGCCCGCCAAGGATTTGCTGGCGGTCGATGGGGTTGAGGTGGCCCGGCCCGCGCATAGCATCACCTATTACCATATCCTGATGCAACAGCATGAAATACTGTTTGCCAACGGGGTTCCGGCCGAAAGCCTGTATCTGGGAAAAGAGGCGCTGGAGGCGCTGGACCCGGCCGCAAGCGACGCGTTGCATCGGTTGCTGGGCCTGCACAAGGGTGCCCTGAGGCGCCGGCCGGCGCCGGCGCGCCACCTGACCAAGGGCAGGCGTGTGCACCGGCTGGTCATGCGGCATCTGATCAACGGCAAACCGTTCACCAGTGTCAGTGATATGGCGCAATAGAGCCCGTCGCGCCCATCACATTCGCGCCCACCCGGGCGGTCGCTTGCCGCGCCACACGCCAGAAAAACCCCGCAGGCAGGGCCGCGGGGTTTTCTGTTTGGGGATTTGGCGCCGCGGGGCTATTCACCCACCTTCTTGATCCGGCCTTCCACCTTGGCGGTGATCTTGCCGGTCCTGGCAATATAATCCATCACGTCATTGGCCAGCAGATTGCCGTTGGCGGCATTGATCAGCACCCGGCCACCGCCAAGGGCGCTGTAACCATCGCCTCCCTTGAGGATGTAGTTGTTGGCGGCCACCTTGTAGAGTGCATCCTTGTCCAGCGGTTTGCCGTTGATCATCACCGAGGCAATACGGGATCCGGCCGGGGCGCTGGGGTCATAGACATAGGTCATGCCTGACACCTGCGGGAAACGCCCGGCGCCTTTTTCCACCTGGCTGACACCGTTTTCGAGGGCGGCCAGCAACTGACTGCCGGGAATTTCCGTCATCACGGTGCTGTTGCCGAACGGCAGTTCGGTCAGGATGTCGCGCCGGGTCAGGGTTGTCCCCGGATCGTAGGTGCGATCCCCGCGAATGCCACCCCCATTGGCAATGGCCACGTCAGCCCCGGTTGCGGCCCGCATTGCATCTGCAATCAGATCGCCCATGGCGGATTCTTCGCCGCGCACCACATTGCGGCGGCTGTCGAGCATGCCTTCGGTCGCCCCCAAAGGCACATTCAGGCTGTCATCCAGTTTCTTGTTGAAGGCGTCAACCATGGTCTGGGTCTCTGGATCGGGGGCCACCGTCGCCGTGTCGATAAAGCGGAACATCGGCGTCCATTTGATCCGGCGTTTGCCTTTCTTCTCGCCGATGGTGACATTCAGGTCGATCGGCGAGAGATATTCGCCATCAATCGAGGTTTCCACGTAGGCGGTGATGCCGTCATATTCGGTGGCATAGTCGTGATCGTCGCCGGACATGATCACATCAAAGGCGTGGCTTGCGAACAGTTTGCGGTCGTTCGAATGATCGGTCTGGACCACGCCGATGATAATATCGGCGCCTTCGCCACGCGCGGATTTGGCCGCAGCAATGGCGCTGTCAACGGTTGGCAGGAATTTCAGGTCGCCGGTCGAGGAAACCTCGGGTGAAGTATCCTGCGCCACCGGAATGAGGGCAATTTTCAGCCCGCCCATCTCCTTCCACATCACACCACCGAGGCCCGGAACCGCAGATCCGTCCGCCTGGGTGATGTTGATCGCCGCCCAGGGGTATTTCGAGGCCGCCATTTTTTCCATGAAGTTATCAACGCCGAAGTCAAATTCGTGGTTGCCGGGAACGGCAATATCAAACGGCACGATATTTGTCAGATCAATGGTGTTCTGGCCCTTGTCAAACCCGGACAGGATCGAGGGGGAGAGCATATCGCCGTCAAAAACATAGAGCGTATTCGGGTTGGCGGCGCGCTCGCTCTTTGCCACGGCATTCAGCCGGGCAAAGCCGCCACGACCGTGATCGGCGTCAAAATTATAGACATCGCCAATGCCCAGAATGGTCAGTTTGACGGTTTCCTCGGCCTGAGCCGGGACAACAAAAGCGGCGCCGAGAAGCAGGGCCGCAACTGTTCTGGTGATAGGTTTCATTTTTGTTTTTCCTCCTGTTTACCGTCAAGGTGATGATGCATTCTGCGTGTTCTTGACGGCCATGTAAAGCGCGCCCCGGCGCTGACGGACAAGCTGTTTTCTGAAACGGTCCTGTGCCGGGCTTTGAAAGTTGATAGCACTCGATTGTCAAAAGATCATGAAATCGCATAAATTCGGATCAGCTGCGGATTCAGGCTGCGCTGGCGTGATGCCGCAGCACCATACCGGGGAGAAGACGACAATGGATCAATCCGTTCCTGCAGATGCGGCGGCCGAATTGAAAGAGAATGCCGGCCTGCCATTTGAAAATGCCAGAGCCATGCCAAAAAGTGTATATACGTCATCCGATTTTCTGCAAAAGGAACTGGATCATATCTTTCGCAGGGAATGGTTCTGTGCCGGCCGCGCCGATGCGCTGTCCCGCCCGGGCGACTATGTGACACTGGAACTGGCGGGGGAACCGATCATGGTGATCCGGGATCAGGAGGGCGGTTTGCGGGCCCAGTCAAACGTTTGCCTGCACCGGATGTCGACCCTGTTGCAGGGCAGCGGCAATACTCGCGCCATTGTCTGCCCCTATCACGCCTGGACCTACAACCTTGACGGCAGCCTGCGCGGCGCCCCGGCGATGACCGGCAACGCGGCGTTTTGCAAGGAAACCCTGAAACTGCCGCAACTGCGCTGCGCGCAATGGCTGGGCTGGGTTTTCGTGTCGCTCAATCCGCAGGCGCCGGATATCTCGGAGACCCTTGCCGAAGTGGAAAGGCTGGTGGCTGATTACGGGATGGAGGATTATGTGCAAACCTTCCATGAAACCCATGTATGGGATACCAACTGGAAAATTCTGGCCGAGAATTTCATGGAGAGTTACCACCTGCCGGTCTGTCACGCCGGCACCATCGGCAAGCTTTCAAAGCTGGATGAAATGGTCTGTCCGCCGGGGCGGGCGGTGTTCAACTATCATACGATCCTGAAGGACGACAAGCTGGAAATCGCCCTGGCGCATGAGACCAACAGCCGCCTGACAGGCGAAGACCGGCGCAAGACCTATCTGCTGGCGATCTACCCCAGCCTGCTGATCACCCTGACGCCGGGCTATTTCTGGTATCTGTCGCTGCATCCGCAAGGCGTGGGGCAGGTCCGGATCGGGTTTGGCGGCGGCATGTCGCCGGATTATGCGAATGATCCGCAGGCACAGAAGCATTTTGCCGACCTGAAAGAGCTGCTTGACCGGGTCAATATCGAGGATCGGGGCTGCACCGAGAAAGTTTATCGTGGCGTTTGTTCCACCCTGTCAGCACCAGGGCCGATTTCACATCTTGAGCGGCCGAACTATGATTTCGCGCAATACCTTTCGCGTATGATCAACAGCGCCTAAAACCACTGGCCTGGCTCCATCAGCCCCAGATCCAGCAGTTGTTGCGAGTGCCACTCGAAATCCGTCGAATTGCGCCAGCGAAACGTGTTGATGTCAAATCTGGAGCCGGGATTGCCCCTGAGCGCCTTGGCCGTGCGAAACGAGCACAGCGCCACGGTGATGTTGTGATGCCATGGGCAGGCGTAGGTATTGTATTCTTCTTCGCTGAAGGTGTGATCAGGACGCAGGCGCAGGCCCTTGCGGGCGCGGAAAATCGCGATCCGGTCGATTTTGCGGCGGGTTGGCGGGACATGTTCCTCAAACCGCCAGCGCAGGCCGCCGAAAAAATCGAGCTGGCGTTCTTTCGGCTGCTTGTTCTTGTCGTTGCGGGCAAGCGCGTAATAGCCGGATTTATCCAGATGCGCGTCTTCCAGCGAGACGGCATCCGGGTATGTGTTCAGATCACCTGCATAGAGATCAATCACATAGGCCAGCACCGCATCGCGGCGCTCTTCGCTGTGAAAGGTCAGCATTTCGCCGATTGTGCGGCTTTCGCAGAACGGGAAAAACAGATATTCGGCATTATAGCAGTAATACAGCCACAGGCCCGGCGCAGCGTCGATAATCTTGTTCACCGCATCTTCCAGCGCATGATCGGCGTGCATGTCATGGCCGATGCGGTGCAGGGTCTCCTCCAGTTCCGGGGCGACGGGAATTTCCGGGCTGGCGAACAGCAGAATTTCGCGAAACCCCAGCCGCGCGTGGTGGCGGATGGTCGAGTTTACCTCCACCGCGTCCTCGGCCAGAATGAGGGCAACCGGACCCTTTGCCAGTGCCGATTGACCCTTTTGCAGAAAATCAGCCAGATTTTCGTACCGCATACAACCTGCGCCCCGTTTTTTGTCAGCTTGCGGCAGGTTCCGTTAATTTGGCGTGTATTGCAAGCGTTGCGGTGCCGGGCGCAAAGGTGTAGGTCTGCCGCGCCGCAAACAGGAAATCCAGATGGCCGAGAGCAAAGCAAACACAAAAAAGCTGTATATCAAGACCTATGGCTGTCAGATGAATGTATACGACAGCGAACGCATGGCCGAAGCGCTGGGCGCGTCGGGTTATGAACAGACGCAATCCCCGGAAGGGGCCGACATGATCTTGCTGAACACCTGCCATATCCGTGAAAAGGCGGCCGAGAAAATTTACTCGGAACTGGGGCGCTACAAGGGGCTGAAGGCAGAAAACCCCGCGCTGAAAATCGGCGTGGCGGGCTGTGTTGCCCAGGCCGAAGGCCAGGAAATCATGCGCCGCCAGCCTTTGGTTGATCTGGTGGTCGGGCCGCAGGCTTATCACCGTCTGCCGGATTTGCTGGCAAGGGTGAATGCCGGCAAAAAGGCGCTGGACACGGATTTCCCGCCAGAGGACAAGTTTGAGCACCTCCCCGTTCGCCCGCAGGCCAAGCGCCGCCCGGCGGCGTTTCTGACGGTGCAGGAGGGATGTGACAAGTTTTGCGCCTTTTGCGTTGTTCCCTATACTCGCGGCGCCGAAGTCAGCCGCCCGCCGGCCCGCATTCTGGCCGAGGCGCGCGCGCTGGTCGCGCGCGGTGTCAGGGAAATTACCCTGCTGGGGCAGAATGTGAATGCCTATCACGGTGCGGGTGCGGGCGGCGACTGGAGCCTTGCCCGCCTGATCCGGGCCCTGAGCGAAATAGACGGGCTGGCACGCATCCGCTTTACCACCAGCCACCCCAATGACATGGGTGATGATCTGATTGCAGCCCATGGCGACTGCGAAAAACTGATGCCCTACCTGCATCTGCCGGTGCAATCGGGCAGCGACAGAATCCTGAAACGCATGAACCGCAGCCACACGGCTGAAAGCTATCTGAAACTGATCGAACGTATCCGTGCCGCCCGCCCCGATATTCTGTTGTCGGGTGATTTCATTGTCGGGTTTCCCGAAGAAACCGACGCGGATTTTCAGGCGACAATGGATTTGATCCGCGCGGTTGGCTATGGGCAGGCCTATTCCTTCAAGTATTCGACCCGTCCGGGCACGCCGGCCGCCGAACGTGATCAGGTGGACGAGGCAGTGAAAACCGAACGTCTGCACACGCTTCAGGCCCTGATCAGCACGCAACAGCGTGCCGCGCAGGACAGGATGGTGGGCAAGACGGTTTCGGTGCTGTTTGAACGCGCCGGACGGGAGGCCGGGCAGATGGTTGGCAAGTCCGAGCATCTGCACGCGGTCCATGTTGATGCGCCCGATCTGCCGGTTGGCAGCCTGCGAAAGGTGAAAATCATTGCCAGCAACAGCAATTCGCTGGCCGGGGTTCTGTTGCCGGAATGACCGGATCGGATGCGCTTTGACACCCGGTTGCACATCATTCCGGGCTGTCTGGGCTGTTTTCGGCCTTTTTTGCGGCTGTTTCACCAAGTTTACCAAACATGACTTGCACCCGGCCGCCTGTCTTGGCACCATTTGCACGGGCCAGCAGGTGACTGGCCGATCAAACAGGAGATTTACTTGGCCATAAGCGCTGTTTCATCGCCGTCCTCCTCTGAGGACAATCACAAAATTCTTCTGGAATTTCCCGACAACCGATTGTTGATAGACCTGTGCGGCGAATTTGACCGCAATCTTTCGCAGATTGAAACCGAACTGGGTGTGCATATTGTGCGGCGCGGCAACCAATTGGCAATTCATGGTGAGGAAGATGCCAGCAAACAGGCGGCCGAGGTTCTGCAGGCGCTTTACCAGCGGCTGGAAAGCGGGCGCGCGGTGGAAACCGGCGATATAGATGGTGAAATCCGCATGGGAAGCTCTGGCAAGGATACCGGCACGCGCGATGGCGACCAGTTGGAAATGTTCAAGGGCGGCAAGGTTGAAATCAAAACCCGCAAGAAACTGGTGGAACCGCGCACCAAGGCGCAGAAGGCCTATGTGCGCAGCCTGTTTGCCAATGAGTTGGCCTTTGGCATCGGTCCGGCCGGCACCGGAAAAACCTATCTGGCGGTGGCCGTGGGGGTGAACATGTTCATCGGTGGCCATGTGGACCGGATCATTCTGTCGCGCCCGGCGGTGGAAGCGGGCGAGCGGCTGGGGTTTCTGCCGGGGGACATGAAAGACAAGATCGACCCCTATATGCAGCCGCTCTATGATGCGCTGAACGATTTCCTGCCCGGCAAGCAACTGGCAAGGCTGGTCGAAGAGAAAAAGATCGAGATTGCGCCGCTGGCCTTCATGCGCGGGCGCACCCTGTCCAACGCCTTTGTGCTGCTGGACGAGGCGCAGAAC
The DNA here is from genome assembly GCA_026984915.1 of Marinosulfonomonas sp. GTDB lineage: Bacteria > Pseudomonadota > Alphaproteobacteria > Rhodobacterales > Rhodobacteraceae > WFVA01. The sequence goes on from JALSRG010000113.1 coordinate 81,358, forward strand.
GCCACATCCATGCAGATGAAAATGTTTCTGACCCGCCTGGGCGAGGGCAGCCGGATGGTGGTGACCGGCGACCGCAGCCAGGTTGACCTGCCGCGCGGCACGCAATCGGGCCTGCATGACGCGGAAAAGCTGTTGAAGGGGATTGAGCGGATTTCCTTCAGCTATTTCACCTCCAGGGATGTTGTGCGGCACTCGCTGGTGGCCAAGATCATCGAAGCCTATGATAGCAACGATGTCTGACGGGTTCGATATTGTCATAGAGGATAAACGCTGGAAAAATATGGGTTTGCCAGCGTTGGCGCAGCAGGCATTGACGGCAACGCTTGGCGGTCTGGGGGCAAATCCGGCCCGGTTCGAGGCCAGCCTTCTGGCCTGTGATGACGCGCGCATTGCCGAGTTGAACAGTGCCTTTCGAGGAAAGCCCACGCCGACCAATGTACTGTCCTGGCCAGCCGAGGAACGCAGCGCCGAAACGGCCGGGGGGAGACCCGAAATGCCGCAGGCCCCGCCGGATGGCCCGCCGGTGGAACTGGGCGATATCGCGATTGCCTATGAAACCTGTCAGCGCGAAGCACAACAGGCGGGGATTGCGATGCAGGATCACGTGGTACATCTGCTGGTGCATGCGCTGCTGCATCTGCTGGGCTATGATCACATACGCGACCAAGATGCCACATTGATGGAGGCTGTCGAGGTCAGGACCCTTGCACAATTGGGCATTGCAGACCCATATGGTGATGGATGTGGCTGAACCGGCAACTGGAGAACGGAAACCAACGATGACTGACTCGGCAGACGGGTCTTCTGGCGCGGCGCGGCGCGCGCAGAACTTGAAATCCGAAAATACCGGCGAAATCGCGCAGCGCGGTTTGCTTTCCCGCCTTCTGGGTGTTTTGGGGCTTGGTGGCGCAGAGCCTGCCGGGCCGCAAACCGGGGCAGAGGCCGGCCCGATCGCGCAGGCGCAACACGGAATGCTCAACCTGCGGCGCATGCGCATAGAGGATGTCGCCGTTCCAAGGGCCGAGATCGAGGCGGTTCCCGCCAATATCAGGAAAGAGGAACTGGTGCGGATTTTCCGCGAGACAGGCCTTTCACGCCTGCCGGTTTATGAGGGTACACTTGATACCCCGATTGGCATGATCCACCTGAAGGATCTGGCGCTGAAGCACGGGTTCAATGGCAGTGGTGGGCGCTTCTCGCTGCGAAAACTGCTGCGGCCGCTGCTGTTCGTGCCGCCCTCGATGCCCATCGGGATATTGTTGCAGAAAATGCAGAGCAGCCGCATTCACATGGCACTTGTCGTCGACGAATACGGTGGGGTTGACGGGCTTGTGACCATCGAGGATCTGATTGAGCAGGTGATCGGTGAGATCGAGGACGAACACGATATAGACGAAGACCAGTTCTGGATAAAGGAAGGCCCCGGATGCTATCTGGCACAGGCGCGCACCCCGCTGGAGGATTTCGAGGCTGAAATCGGCATGAAACTGACCGACCCCGGCGAGGAAGAGGAAATCGGCACCCTGGGCGGGCTGGTGTTTCTGCTGACCGGGCATGTGCCGGCCCGTGGCGAGGTCATCGTGCATCCGGACGGGCCGGAGTTTGAGGTGGTGGATGCCGACCCACGCCGCATCAAGCGCCTGCGTGTGCGCCTGCCCGACGTTTGCAATGACTGATCAGCCGGTTGCGCCTGCGCCGGTTTTTGCGCGAATTCTGGCCTTTCCGCGTCTTGTTGCCCTTGCCGCTGGTGCCATAACGGCCTTGGGACAGCCGCCTTTTGGCTGGGTGTGGGCCGCGCTTCTGGGGCTGTTTGTCGGCTTTGAACTCTGGCGCGGGACCACACGGGTCTGGCAGGCCACGGGGGTTGGCTGGGCTTTCGGCGCGGGGTATTTCACCGCGTCGCTGAGCTGGATCATCTCGCCATTCATGGTTGATGTGGCCCGCGACGGCTGGATGGCGCCCTTTGCCCTGCTGGGCATGGGGGCAGGCATGGCGCTGTTCTGGGCGGCGGCCTTTGGTCTGGCGCGCTGGTTTGGCCGTGCGGGCGGGCTGGCGCTGGTGATCTGCTGGACCGGGGCCGAAGTCTTGCGCAGCTATGTGCTGACTGGGTTTCCCTGGGGGCTGGTCGGCTATATCTGGCTGGACTGGGGATTGGACCAGCTATCGGCCCTTGTCGGGCCGTTCGGGCTGACGGCGCTGACCTTTGTTCTTGTCTGGCTGCTGCAGGAAGCATTGCATGCGCGCCGCCGCCGCAATCTGTTTCTGGTGTTGCTGGCGGGGGGGCTGGTGGCGGGTGCCGGATTTGGCGTCTGGCGGGGCGGGTTTGCGCCGCAGACCGAAGGCCGGCCGGTCATTCGTCTGGTGCAGCCAAACGCCACCCAGCGGCAAAAGTGGGATCCGGAGTGGGTGCCGGTGTTTTTCCGCAGGCAGCTTGAATTCACGGCCACGGCTGCGGATCCCATGCCTGATCTGGTGGTCTGGCCGGAAACGGCTGTGCCCTATCTGCTGGATCGGTCGGGGAGCGCACTTGAGATGATCTCGGATGCGGCGGCTGGCCGGCCGGTTGTTGTCGGCATTCAGCGCCGGGAGGGCGCGCGCGCCTTCAACAGCCTGGTTTTGCTGGGCAGGGGCGGTGTTGCCGAACAGGTTTACGACAAGGCGCATCTGGTGCCTTTTGGCGAATACATCCCGTTTGGCAGCCTTGCCGCCCGGCTGGGATTGCAGGGTTTTGCCGCGCGCGACGGATATGGCTACAGTCCGGGGCCGGGGCCGCGGGTTTTGCCGATTGACGGTTTGGGCAAGGCCATGCCGCTGATCTGTTACGAGGCGATCTTTCCGCAAGAGGTGAATGCCGCGCCGGAGCGGCCGGACTGGCTGTTGCAGATCACCAATGATGCCTGGTTCGGCCGGTTCTCCGGCCCTTATCAGCATCTGGCGCAGGCGCGGTTTCGCGCGATCGAGCAGGGATTGCCGATGGTGCGTGTCGCCAATACCGGTGTTTCCGCCATGATCGGGCCGCGCGGGCGTATTCTGAAATCTCTGCCATTGGGGCAGGCCGGATTTCTGGATGCGCGCCTGCCGAAACCGCTGCCGGCCACGCTGTACAGCCAACTGGGGGACGGGCCGCTGTTTCTGTTTCTGGCCTTTGGTGCTGTATACCTGCTGTTTGCCCGTTTCCGAAATAGCGATTGACCCGGCGCCCATGGCCAAGTATCCGGTATTGATCGACCGTCACAACGGCTTCCTGGCGTGGCGGGCTGGCATAAATGGAGCACTACATGTCCCGAAACAATTATATTTTTACCTCTGAGTCCGTCTCGGAGGGGCACCCTGACAAGGTGTGTGACCGCATTTCCGATTCCGTACTGGATGCATTCATTGCCAAGCAGCCCGAAGCAAGGGTTGCCTGCGAGGCTTTTGCCACCACCAACCGGGTGGTCATCGGCGGCGAGGTCGGGCTGAGTGACAAATCCCTGTTGGCGGAAATGATCGACAACGTCGAACAGATCACCCGCGACTGTATTCGTGACATTGGCTATGAACAGAAAGAATTTCACTGGAAGACGGTGGAAATAACCAACCTTCTGCATCAGCAGTCGGCGCATATTGCCCAAGGGGTCAATGCCGGCGAGGGCAAGGACGAAGGCGCCGGGGATCAGGGCATCATGTTCGGCTATGCGGTGGATGAGACCGAAGCCCTGATGCCGGCCCCGATCGAATATGCGCATGCGATTTTGCGCCGGCTTGCCGAGGTGCGCAAATCCGGACAAGAGCCTGATCTGGGGCCAGATGCGAAATCGCAGCTTTCGTTGCGCTATGAGGATGGCAAACCGGTCGAGGTCACCTCGATCGTGCTGTCGACCCAGCACAGGCACGAACACCAGACATCACATGATATCCGCGAGATCGTCGAACCCTATATCCGCGAGGTTCTGCCGGCCGAATGGATCACCAAATCGACCGAATGGTGGGTCAACCCGACCGGCACATTTGTCATCGGCGGCCCGGACGGCGACGCGGGGCTGACCGGACGCAAGATCATCGTGGATACCTATGGTGGCGCGGCCCCCCACGGTGGCGGCGCGTTTTCCGGCAAGGACCCGACCAAGGTGGACCGCTCGGCCGCCTATGCGGCGCGCTATCTGGCGAAAAATGTCGTGGCTGCCGGCCTGGCGCATCGCTGCACCCTGCAGCTTGCCTATGCAATCGGCATTTCGAAGCCGCTGTCGATCTATGTGGATACGCATGGCACCGGCCGGGTTCCGGACTACGAGATCGAAAAGATTGTGGCCGAGATCATGGATCTGACCCCGCGCGGCATTCGCGAACATCTGCAACTGAACCGGCCGATCTATCAGCGCACCTCGGCCTATGGCCATTTTGGCCGTGCACCCGAGGCGGATGGCGGATTCAGCTGGGAAAAAACCGATCTGGCCGACAAACTGAAAAACCTGCTGTAAGGGCTGTTGCGCGCGGGACCGCAGCGGCGCGAGTGACGTCATGAGCGAAAAACAACACCCCTCCGGGGCGCCCTGGCGCAATTTCTATGGCCGTTTCAGGGGGAAAGGCCTGCGCCAGAGCCAGCAGGCCTGTCTGGATGAGGATCTGGCGAAACTGTCGCCGGGGCCGGTGGGCTGGGAGGTCAACCCGGAGCGGGCGCCTCTGGATTTGCAGGCATTGTTCGGCGCGCGTCCGCTCTGGCTGGAAATCGGCTTTGGTGGCGGTGAGCACATGCTGCATCAGGCCGTGCAAAACCCCGATGTCGGGATCATTGGTTGTGAGCCCTATATCAACGGGGTGGCCATGCTGCTGGGCAAGCTGCGCCAGGCCGATGTGGGAAATGTGGCCATCCATCCGGGGGATGTGCGCGATCTGTTTGACGTGCTGCCGGATGGATCAATCGCGCGGGCGTTTCTGCTCTATCCCGATCCGTGGCCCAAGAAACGCCACCACCGCCGCCGGTTCGTGACGGCGGAGCATCTGGCCCCCTTGGCGCGGGTGTTGAAACCGGGGGCGATCTTTCGGGTAGCGACCGATATTCCCGATTATGTGCGCCAGACGCTGGAAGAGGTGCCGCGCCACGGCTTTGTCTGGCTGGCCGAAGCGGCACGGGACTGGCGCAACCCCTGGGATGACTGGGTTTCCACCCGTTATGAAAAGAAGGCGCTGCGCGAAGGGCGGGTGCCGCATTATCTGACGTTTCGCAGGGTTTGAGGCTGGCAAGGGATTCCATGTTTGCGGCGGGGATATTTCGGAAACAATGATGGGAAGGGCATGGCGCGGGCTTTTGGCTTGGGCTATGCAGGGGCAACGCGTTTTCTTGAGGACTGCCAATGTCTGGTCATGGTGAATCAAAGCCGATGAAATCACGCCGCTGCGGCCCGCTGAAAGGGGTGGCCGAGGTGCCGGGCGACAAGTCGATTTCGCACCGGGCGCTGATTTTGGGCGCGCTGACAGTGGGTGAGACAAGCATCACCGGCTTGCTGGAAGGCGACGATGTGCTGGACACGGCGCGGGCGATGCGCGCCTTCGGGGCGGATGTGATCGAACATGGCGGTGGCGAATGGTCGGTGTTCGGGGTCGGGGTTGGCGGCTTTGCCGAGCCGGAGAATGTGATTGACTGCGGCAATTCCGGCACCGGTGTGCGCCTGATCATGGGGGCGATGGCGACCTGTCCGATCACCGCGACTTTCACGGGGGATGCGAGTTTGCGCAGCCGCCCGATGGGGCGGGTCACCGGGCCGGTCGGGTTGTTCGGGGCGCAGGCCTATGGGCGTCATGGCGGGCGGTTGCCGATGACCATTGTCGGCGCTGCCGATCCGATGCCGGTGCGTTACGAGATGGAAGTGCCATCCGCACAGGTGAAATCGGCGGTGTTGCTGGCGGGGCTGAATGCGCCGGGGCAGACCGTGGTGATCGAGAAAGAGGCAACAAGGGACCATACCGAGCGGATGCTGGCAGGGTTTGGCGCCGATATTTCGATCGAGGAAACCGCGGCGGGCCGCGTGATCACCCTGACAGGTCAGCCGGAATTGCAGGCGCAGGATATTGTGGTGCCGCGTGATCCCTCTTCGGCGGCCTTTCCGGTTTGTGCGGCGTTGATCGTCGAGGGGTCGGACGTGCTGTTGCCCGGGATTGGCATGAACCCGACGCGCAACGGCTTGTTCACCACCTTGCGGGAAATGGGGGCCGATCTGACCTACGAGAACGAGCGTGTTGAGGGTGGCGAGCCGGTGGCCGATCTGCGGGCGCGCTATTCGCCCGATATGGTCGGGGTCAAAGTGCCGCCGGAACGCGCGGCCAGCATGATTGACGAATATCCGATCCTGTCGGTGGTGGCCGCCAATGCAACGGGTAAAACCGTGATGCGGGGCGTCAAGGAACTGCGGGTCAAGGAATGTGACCGGATCGACGCGATGGCGCGGGGGCTTGAAGCCAACGGCGTTACGATCGATGAGGCTGAAGACATGCTGGCGGTGACGGGGCAGGGGGCTGGCTCGGTTACAGGGGGCGGCATCTGCAAGACGCATCTGGACCACCGGATCGCGATGAGTTTTATGGTGCTGGGCATGGCCAGCCAGCAGCCGGTTTCGATTGACGATGGCGCGCCGATCACCACCAGCTTTCCGATCTTCGAGCCGCTGATGGAAAAGCTGGGCGCGCGGCTGGAGCGCAGCAATTAGGGGGGTGCGATGGCACATGAGGGCGGATGTTTATGCGGCGCGGTGCACTATCTGGTGCGCGGGCCTTTGAGGCCGGTGGTGGCTTGCCATTGCAGCCAGTGCCGCAAGAGCAGCGGGCACCATGTGGCGGCGACCTCGTGCGCGCGTGCGGATATTGAAATAACGGGCAAGGTGACCTGGTATCGGTCCTCGGACACAGCGCGGCGCGGGTTTTGCGGGATCTGCGGCAGCAACCTGTTCTGGGACGGGGCGGGCGAAAACCTGTCGATCTTTGCCGGCACGCTGGACGGGAAAACCGGGCTGACGATGGCGGGGCATATTTTCTGCGCCGACAAGGGCGACTATTATGAAATTTCCGACGGGTTGCCGCAGGCGGACGGGCGGGATCCGGCGTTGACCACGATGGTTGAAAAGCAGTAATATTCCGCCCTTGGCCTTGAAGCCGGGCGGGAAAATGCCATTCGCAGGCAGGCTGAAAAGGGACGAAAGATGAGCTTTACAGTGGCAATTGACGGGCCTGCGGCGTCGGGCAAAGGCACGATCGGGCGCGCAGTGGCAGAGCATTTCGGATTTGAGCATTTGGATACGGGCCTGCTCTACCGGGCTGTCGGCAAAAAGGTTCTGGAAGGGGTGGAACCGCTATTGGCGGCACGGGAACTGATGGCTGAAGACTTGCAGGCCGAGGATTTGCGGACGGCCGAGGTGGCGCAGGCCGCAAGCAAGATCGCCGCGATACCCGAAGTGCGATCCGCCCTGCTGGATTTTCAGCGGGCCTTTGCGCGGCGCTCTGGTGGTGCGGTGCTGGACGGGCGGGATATCGGCACGGTGATTTGCCCGGATGCGGATGTGAAGCTGTTTGTTACGGCCTCGGATCCGGTGCGGGCCGAGCGGCGCTATCTGGAACTGTCCGGCAAGGGGCAGGATGTGACGCGCGCAGCCGTTTTGAAGGACCTGCAGGAGCGTGATGCGCGCGACAGTGAACGGGCGGTGGCGCCGCTGAAACCCGCCCCCGATGCGGTGGTACTGGATACATCTGAAATGAGTATTGAACAGGCCGTGGCGCGGGCCATTGAATTGGTTGAGCGGGCATTATTGTGATTTTTTTTGACATTCCCCCGAATACGGCCCTGACCATTGGGAAAATTCTCTATTTCCGGCAGTAAGATGGCAAAGCGGCTGATCCCCTGAAACCAGAGTTTGCACTATTTTACCCTTGCCTGCCGGACCCGCCCCCCCGGTTTCAAGGATGTGCATTACGGTTCCATGATGCTCGCGGAAGGCCAGACCCTGCGTTGGGCCTTGAATTCGCCTCGGCGCCTTCTCCGCTGCTACAACCCGGCTGCTACAACCCGCCTGTCATCATGACCAGACCGAAAAGGTTCAGCCGCAGGTGTCCCTTGGCGCAAGAACAGCAGGGTCAGGGCCTGTTCAGGCTGCCCCACTGGCGCCGTTTTTTCGGAATCCCGGCGATGCGGCCATACCGTCAACAGTGGTTTGGTCTCAGGTGGCCCCAAAGGTGTCGCTGTCAAATATCCGGGGTGCGGCCCAGAGCCTGTCGCGTCCAATCAGATTCTGCAATTTGCCGACAGGTGGCGGCAGCGTTTGCGCCGGCAAACGCATTCGTCTTGTCGGGAGAATTAAACCTGGTGCGACAGGCTCTCTGTGGCGGGTGCCCTGTGGCGGCTTCGGATCCGGTGCCCGGATATTTTGCCGAGTCCTTGCTATTCCTCGTCCAGCTTTTCCAGAGCTTTTTCCAGCTCTTTCTTGCTGACCTCTTTATCGGTCACCTTGGCCAGTTCAGCGATGTAGTCTATCACCTTATCCTCGAAAATCGGCGCGCGCAGTTGTTGCTGCATCTGCGGATTTTTCTGTACAAAATCAAAGAACTCACGCTCCTGACCCGGATACTGGCGCGCCTGGTTCATGATGGCCTGGGTCATTTCGGCATCCGAGACCTCGACCTTGGCCTTCTGGCCCAGTTCCGCCAGCAACAGCCCCAGCCGAACCCGGCGTTCCGCCAGTTTGCGGTGTTCATCGGTCACCTCGACCTCGTCGTGGTTGTGGCCTTCCACCTCGGGGTGATCCTCATGCCACAGCTGGTGCGCAATCTGCTTGGCCTCGGCATCCACCAGCGACGGCGGCAATTCGAATTTCACCAGCTTGTCCAACTGGTCCAGTATCTGGCGTTTCATGATGGCGCGCGAGGCCCCCTTGTATTCCGCCTCCAGCCGTTCGGCGATCTGCTCTTTCAGGGCCTTCAGGTCATCTGCCCCGAACTGCTTGGCCAGATCATCGTTGATCTCTGCCGGTTTTGGTTCTTTCACCGCTTTCACCTTGCAGTCAAAGACCGCGTCCTTGCCGGCCAGGTTCTCTGCCTGATATTCTTTCGGGAAAGACACTTTCACCTCGACCTCGTCACCAGCCTTGGCACCGATCAACTGGTCTTCGAATCCGGGGATGAAACTGCCCGAGCCCAGCACCAGCGGGAAATCATCGGCCGCACCACCGTCAAACAGTTCCCCGTCAACCTTGCCGACAAAGTCGATGACGACCTGATCGCCTTCCTTCGCTTTCGCACCCTTTTTGCGGTCTTCAAAATTCTGCGCCGTTTCCGCCAGATTTTTCAGGGCTTCGTCAACATCCTTGTCATTGGCCTTGACCACCAGACGATCCAGCTTCAGCTTTTTCAGGTCGGGTTCGGGAATTTCCGGCAGCGCCTCATAGGCCATCTCCACCTGAATATCGTCACCCTCGTTCCAGTCTTCATTGGTGATCTTGATCTCGGGCTGGGCCGCCGGCCGGTCGCCGGTTTTTTCGAAATGCGCGCTGACCACCTTGTCGATCGCTTCCTGCAGCGCCTCGCCCATAACCCGCTGGCCAAACTGTTTTTTCAGCAGCGCCATGGGCACCTTGCCCTTGCGAAAGCCTTTCATCTCGACGTCCGGCTGCGCCTCTTTCAGCTTTTCGCTGACTGCATCGTCCAGTTCCTTGCCGGTCACCGTAAAGGTGTATCCGCGCTTCAGGCCTTCATTCTGGGTCTCTTTGACCGTCATCGGGTGTTCCTCATATCAAAGGGCCGCGCGGGCGGCGCGGCGGCAATAATTCAAGCGCCGTTCTAGTGGCGGGGATAGGGCTGTGCAAGAGGAAACCGCGCGCCCTGCCGTGGCCGGTTTCCGCCGAGCGGGTGTTTCCGGCGCCAGCGGCTTTGACGCAATTTCGGCAATGTGCTATCTTTTGGGTATAAAAACAAAAATTTCCTTACTTTTCTTCTACTGCCAAGACGGCTTTTTCCGGCCATGTTTTACGGAGATCGAAAACACAGCTTACCGGATGCAATCACGTCATTTTTCACGTGGTCCGGCACCTTCGAAAAAAGATCGCCTCCGGCCTGTTGGCGAACTGATTGCTTATCCGGCATTGCCGCGGCTGTTTTGCGCGGGCCCATGTTGCCGGCTTGTGTGTTTTTCCGTCTCCACGGATGCCGAGGGACATTTCGCATCTACCGTTTTCTGGAGATATATTATGAAAGATCAAACCCTTGTTACAGTCAACCGGCAAGACCGGTTGCGTATTCTGAACGCCGCGCGCGCCATGGGCGTGCGGGTGCTGCATGACAGCGGCGGCCAGCTTCTGGTTCTGGAGGCCGGCGACAAAACCGACGAATTACTCAAACGCCTGCCGAAACAGGCAAAAGCCGTCGCACCGGACAAGCTGAGCGAAAAACTGCGCAAGACGCTCTCGCCCAGTGAAGAACTCTTTGCCTCGGCGCTCAAGCTTCGCCTGTCGAAAAAATACCAGGACATGAAAGCGGCCCAGATCCCCGGTGAATCCGAGGAAGAGCAGCTTCTCGTGACCGGCAGCTGTGTTACGGAGGAATGAAAAATGGCCAATGAACGCTTGATCAACTCCGTCTCTGTTGGTGTCATTTTTGTCGGCGATACCGGCGATTATGAAATTTCCCCCGAGGAACAGACCCATATCATGGCCGAGGTTCAGAACGGCCTTGAACTGCTGGCCGAGAACGAATCCGATTCCAACGCCTCGTTCGTCTACGGCAGCCTCAGCGTCAATATCAACGGCTATGTGCCCTGGCAGGGCGCAAACTGGCCGGGTCTGCCGGAAACCTTCTACAAGGGTTTTGATGCAGCCCTCTGGAGCGAACCAAACCAGAAGATCTATTTCTTCAAGGGGCCGAACTACGTGCGGGTCGACCCGGACAATGGCTGGCAGATGGATGCGGGCTATCCGAAACCCATCGCCGGCAACTGGCCGGGCTTTCCGGCAAATTTCGCCAATGGCATTGATGCCGCGCTCTGGGGCGATCCCAACAGCAAGATCTATTTCTTCAAGGGCGATGAATACATCCGCGTTGACCCGTCCAACGGCTGGCAGGTCGATTCCGGCTATCCAAAGCCGATCTCGGGCAACTGGCCCGGTCTGCCCGCCGATTTCGCCGAAGGTATAGACGCAACGCTGTGGAGCGATCCAAACGGCAAGATTTACTTCTTCAAGAACTACGCCGATCAACAGCCGATGTATGTCCGCATAGATCCGTCCAACGGCTGGAACATGGATCCGGGCTATCCGAAAACCGTGGCCGGTAACTGGCCCGGCCTGCCCGAGAGTTTCACCGATTCCGGCAAAACCCTGGATGCGGCCCTCTGGGGCCAACCGAACGGCAAGATCTACTTTTTCCAGAAACAGCGGATCGTCGGGAAATACGTGCGGGTTGACCCGGACAACGGCTGGCAGATGGATGACGGCTATCCAAAGCCCATCGGCCTGGGCTGGGGCGCGACAGAACTGCTGTGGCGCGATCCGGCGCTTGACGCGCTTGGCTTTGGCACCGGTGGCGACGGGCTCAATGCCGCGGTTGAATTCTTTCAGAACGCCGCGGGGGCGCAATACGGCTACGTGGTGTTTTTCACCAAACTGCCGACAGTCTGGTTTGCCTATGCCGGCGGGCGGCGCGTGGTGATGCGGCAATCCGATACCACGGCCGGATCCTTCCTTGGCTGGACTTCGATCGACCGCGTCTTTGCCCATGAAACCGGGCATATCTTTGGCGCCCCCGATGAATACGGCTCCTCCGGTTGTGCCTGCACCACGACCCACGGGCGCTTCATTTCCGAGGTGAACGGCAATTGCGCCAACTGCGCCGATGATCTCGTGCCCTGCGTCATGCGCAGCGGGGCGGCCAATATTGCCTGTGACTTCACCTATAAACATCTGGGCTGGCACGCGTTCTTGCGCAGGATCGATGCGGCGATCTACACCTTTGCCAACAACAAGATCTACATGTTCAGCAATGATTACTATATCCGTTTTACCGGTTTTGACATGGATCCCGACTATCCGAAACCGATCGCGGGCAACTGGCCGGGTTTTCCCGCGGATTTTGCCGAAGGCGTGGATGCAGCGCTCTGGAGCGACAAGAACCACCGCATCTACTTCTTCAAGGGCAGCCAGTATATCCGGGTCAATCCGGCCAATGGCTGGGCGGTTGATCCGGGCTACCCGAAACCCATATCAGGCAACTGGCCGGGGGTGACGGGCGGCTTTGCCGAGGGGCTGGATGCAACCTTGTGGAGCGATCCGACAGAGAAGCTGTATTTCTTCAAGGGCAGTGAATATCTGCGGATCAATCCGAACAATGGCTGGAATGTCGATCCGGGCTATCCCAAGCCCATCGCCGGCAACTGGCCGGGCTTTCCGTCGGATTTTGCCAGCGGGGTGGATGCCGCTGTCTGGAGCGACAGCAACAGCCGGATCTACTTTTTCCGCAAGAACAAGTATATCCGGGTCAATCCGGCCAACGGCTGGAATGTCGATCCGGGCTATCCGCGCTGGATCAACAAGAACTGGATGGATTTCCCCGAGGGCTTTGTGCCGGATATCACCGACATCACCAGCTGAGGACCGATCCAGACAAACA
>JALSRG010000114.1 GCA_026984915.1 Marinosulfonomonas sp.
CCGAAGGAAAACCGTTCCAGATCCGGGACTTTTTCAGCAGCCTGTTAGGTTGGAAAAGCCCCTTGGCTTTCGAAAGGTTTGCCGCTTAAATGAGAACTGGGAGCGGCACTAAAGTGGGACAGGTCCACTGTCGATGCGGGTGAAAATCAGACCGGCGCGCGATCCAAATATCTGTGAGGCGACGGCCGCTTGCTGCGCTGTCGGGATGAACTTTGCAATTGCATCCTGAATGGCAGCCATCTTTTCATCGATCGGCAGCTTGGCAAGGTCCGCAGCGGAAAGGTTCAAGGCATCCAGTGCTTTCACCGCCGGACCGGTCCCCTGTGCCGCCTGGCTCAGACTCTTGGTCATCATGATCGTGGCCTGTTCGACTTCGCCCTGCGACACCCCTGCCAGATCGGCCGCGCGCGCCAGCACCTGCATGCTCGCCGTCGTGGTGCGCAAAGACGCCGCCAGCTTTGCCTGCTCATCAATAGTCTGCAGGCTGGAGCGCACCATGGCGATACCGGCCGCCACCGCTGCGGCTGCCATGATACCAGCCGCAATCTTTGCGCGGCGGGCAAAGCGCGCCAGGCGCGCATTGGCGATCTCCATCTCGCGCGAGGCCTTGCCGAAACCCTTTTTGCCAGCGTCACCTATGCCCTCGAACTCGGCCTTGACCTGTTTGCCGCCCACGGCCGCAAGGCGGACAGAAACCCTTTTCTCGGCCATCTTACTGATCCATCTGTTCGTTTATTTTACGCACCATCACCGCCTCGATTGCGGGGAGGATTTCGGCGGTAGCTATCGGACAGACGCCAAGCGCCGAGGCCAGCGCCAGCGCCGTGCCCATGTCCCAGCCGATCACGCCACCGCTCGGGGCAACGCGCAGCTGGCCACTAAGGCGGGCGACCAGATCCCAGACCTGCCAGCCTTCAAATGTCCGTGGCTGTTTCAGGATTTGCGGGCAGTCTTTGCAGGTTTTCGGGCAGGCGCCACAATATCCGTCGCCCCCGCCGAAGACCCACTCAGCAAGGGCGCAGAGGCGTTTTTTTCCGCATCCAGCACCAGACCCTTGGCGACGTATTTGGTTTGGAAAGCTTCGAACAGCGGCCAGACATCCAGCAGCGCATCGATCCCTTCGGGGCTGACGGGGATGGTGTTGCCACCGTCGTCCCCGACACCTTCCCAATCCAGCACCGCATTGCGAGCCAGGGCCTTGGCGAAAACCAGCGCACTTTCCTCGTCGGTTGCATCCTCGTTCAGAGCCGCGACAGCGGGGTCATTGCGCGAAGCCACCATCATCGCCGTGGTCAGGGGCTGCAGATGCAGGCGAACGCTGTGGCCAAGATCAAGCCAGGCGGGTTCGTTATTCAGATCGAGATGGATCATATTCGTCCTCAGTAGGTTGCGATGTCGTTGACAAGGGTGACGGTGCACATCTGCCCGGCGGTAGCGTCATAAGCGGCCTGCCAGTCAAAGCTGGCCTGCACGCCCTGCGGCCCCTGGATTTCGATGCGCGGGCGCGGCAGATAAACCGCGTGGGCGGTGACGGTGAGGCTTTCGCCGCTGCCGAGCGCGTAGGCGAACTCCAGCTCTGCCGCTGTGCCATCCATGGCCTGGGTCATCAGCACCTGATCGGCGAAGCGCACATCCATCTTGCCGGTCAGCGCGGCAATCGACGGGTCGGCCCCGTCGATGCGCCCGTCGGAGCGGATGGTTTCGATCCGGTCGAGATTGTTGGCATATTGAATGTCAGCCGAAACGATGTTGCCCAAGTTTGTGCCATTGCGTTTGATCGAGCCGTTGAAATGCCCGAAGCGTTGCAATGCCCAGCCGATCGGCGTTCCGGCGGCCGTGGAGGTGGCAATCGCTTCGCCCTGCGCGATCAGTTTGACGGTGGCGGTCAACAACCCCGAGCGCTGCATCTGCCAGGAAAGCTGATCGAGCACGCAGCCGGAATACATGGCAAAGCGCGGCACCTCGGGCATGGCAGTCTCGATGGACAGGCTTGGCAGGGTCCAACTGCCCGACGTGAACACATGCGTATATGGGCCGGTTCCGGCGGTGACCGGATCCCCGAACGCCGCTTTCAGCCAGAACCCGAAAGCCTCGGCATCGATCGGCACCACCACATCACCGTCTGCCGTCACCGCATCCTTGATCGGAGCCAGCGGATCACGGCCATACCCCAGAAGTTCCGATCCCAGCAGCGGTTGCTCCGCCCCCAGCGAGGTGCTGGCGAACGGCATCTGCATGTAACCGCTCAGCGGCGGGGTGCCATAACTTGTCTCGAACGCAGCCGCCATCAGCGACCGCGCCCCTTGTGCGCGTGCCATATTGTAGTCCTTTGTTTTAGGGAAAAATCAGCCGGTGGAGATCATTCCACGAGGGTCAGCCCAATGGATCAGCGGTGGTGTAGGTCAGAATGACGGGAACGATGGCCGCTTTTAGCGCCTCGGCACCCTCGACCGGCAGATCGACCGGCTGCGGGGCTTCGGCCTCGACCCAGTCGCACAGCCCACCGAGAGTCCGGTCGGTTGAGATTGCGCTGGCCAACTTTGCCAGCAGCACATCAAAGGCGGCATCACGGGCGGCAGGTGTTTTGCCCTGCACGATCACCTCGATCTCGGCCCGGTGCTCATAATGGTACTGCAACGGCGACAGCGTCACCTCCGGCGTGCCGGGATCGCCATCGCGCAGAATCAGCAGGCCGCCGGTCGGGATGCGCTCGGGCAGAATCGCGCCGCGCAGCACGGTGGCAGCAGACACGGTTTGCAGCGCCGCAAGCAGGGCTTGCAGGATAGTTGCTCGGGGTGTGGGCATGGGTCTATTTGCCTAAATATTCACTAAGTCGTCACCAGGAAGATCAGGTGCATGATCCTTTTCCAAAAAAGGAAGATGTATTCCGTTCTGGAAACAATCACTTAACCTTCAGTAACAAACCGGAAACCGGAGATAATTCTGTAAATAGTTTCTCGGCTTTATCCATATCCATTATGAAAAATTCTCGACCCAGAGATCTTGCCCCAAATTTTTCAATGGCCAGTTTCTTGAAAAGGGTTTCTTTTTCGCCAGCGGAATCGCGATTAGGAAATTCAGCTGTTCTGATAAGACCCCAGTTGATGCTTGTCGTCTCAGGAAAACTTAAGTTCAAAGCTTTCAAGCGGTTCTTGAGATTACCGCTGATCCCTATTTTGACAAGCCCTTGCCCACGCTCCAAGTGCGCGCCAGCTAGGAGCTCAGGTGATTTCTTGAATTGGGCAAGATAAAGGTGATGTGGCTTGTCCTGAACTTGAAAGTTTCGATTGCCAAAGCCACCCCAAACTCCCGCTGAAGGTTTCAGGAACTTTTCTATTGATTGTTCAGAACTAGCATCGACCGTGGTAGGTGGTTCACCAAACACGTTTGTCTGGCTGAACGGCACATTTTGTAAGAGCCATTGGGCTTCATCTGGAACAAGCCAAGTTCCAAATCTTGCTATGTACCGACCATTTGAGGGATCATAACTCTGGGGAAAAACTTGTTTTACGTCCAGATGGCGTGTTGTGCGCCATGCGCGCCGCACAGGCATTGCAAATCGCCATTTTTCTTGTCGCCCCAGATCAATATTACGCTGTTTGGCCGTGTCCGACATCTTATCCCATGAGTCGATGGGCGTTCGTTCTATTTCAAGGACACCAAGTAGGTGGTGTACAAGCTTGTTATCCGTTTCAGGGCTTGCCGCACCGTATATGCAAACAAGTTGCCGTTCGCCAATTTGCCCAATTAGGCGTTCTCGGTCCCGCTTGTCGGTAAACCCCAGAATGCCTTCCTCTTCGGGGGAAAACCCCCAAAACCCTGTAAGCCAAACTGGTGATTTTGAATCAATACTCTTCATATCAAGGGAATTCTCGCAATTTTTTCAATGAGTAAAATGGTGTGGTCATTGTTCGTTCCTCCGCATTCTCACCAGTTTGGTCGGCAAATCATTCCTGCTGTGCAGAAAATCCACGATGATAACGCAGGCTTCATCCTCGACAAACACGATGAAATGCTGACCGGAACGGGCAAAGCGCAGATCCGCTTTCAAATCGGGATCGATGATCGCCCGACAGCTTTGCGAGGGCACACTGCCCGACGCAATTCCGGAACAGCGCGCGATCAGGTCTTCCTCATAGGCCTGCGCCTGACGCGGCCCGAAGGTTTCCAACGTCCAGAGGGCAATATCGAGAAGGGACGCCTCGGCCTGACGGGTCAGCCGCCAGGGTTTGGGCATCAGGCTTTTCCCCGCGCAGCGGCAAAGACGCGCCGGATGGCCTCCTCACCATTTCCTTCGGCCAGATCACCAGCTTTGGCCTGCGCCAATCCGGTCGAGAGCTGGTTGCGCAGGGCATTGAGTTCGCTTTCCTCACGCTCGAGAAGGCGCAAACCGGCGCGCAAGGCCTCGCTGGCATTCTGGTAGCGGCCGGTCTCGACCAGGCGGTCAACCAGGCTGGACTGGGCATCGGTCAGAACGACGTTTCGTGTGGCCATGGGATATCCTTTCGTGTCATTGGCAATATATGCCAATGATGGGCGGTTGTCCACAATGGCGGAATTTCATGGGTGTGGTTCATGCCTGATCCACCCATTTTGACACAATCACCCCCGGCAAAGCACCGTTATCTCGCTGAATCTGCATCTTGTTGTCGGAACCACTTTCTCGTTACCTCATCGGCCGGAAGCAAGGTTTCAATGCGCAAGTCATCAATTGTAGCGTCTGCGCTCATGCCAATTGTTGCAATGAGAGAGAAAAGTTTCAGGACATTGTTTCCGGTTCTGAACTGGATTGCCAAAACCGGTGACGGGTCCTGATCCAAAGGAGTGCTTGCAGCATCGCTGACACCGGGAAGTGAGCGAAGCTCGCCAAGCAGGTTTTGAGCTTCGGTGTCGCTTGGCCTTCGTGCCACTTCAAGCTCGTAGAGTCGCATGAGTGCGCGTGTGCTCTCTTTCCAATTGACTATGCTGTTTCGTAACGGCCCAGGTTTTGTTAACTCCCGCAGCAGATTAGTATCACCCGAACCTCCGAGTTCCGTCAAAAAATTGATTGCTGCGGAATTGGCGGTTCGTAAATTCCACATCCGGTCAATGGCAACCGCCGGATAGGGCTCATGCCCCTTCAACACATGGTCAATCGCAGCATCAACGGCAAGACGGGTCTCTTCACTCCAGCGGGCATTGGACGATCGCGTGGCAAAACCGGCTGTCGCCAGCATGGCATCGACCTCGGCGGCGGGCATTTCAAGCGCTTCGCCCAGCTGGAAAACCGCAATACGGCTTGGCTTGGATCTTCCGGTTTCAAGAAAGCTGATATGACGCTGTGACAGGCCAGCCAACAATGCCAAATCAAGTTGGCTGAGTCCCCGCCGCGAGCGCCAGGTCTTGAGCAGGCATGAAAAAGCTGTTGGGCGGTGCGCTATCGTGGCAGTCATGGGGTCATTATCACCATATTTTTTCTGTTGTCGATTACCTGCAAGGTAATTGATGTCATCCACGGGTAGTGGAATCCTTTCTGAAATATTCTTGTCGCTAAAAGGAGCTGCCATGTCTACTTTACCCGCTGCCCGAATTTTTCTAGGGCTGAATGCAGCGTTCTCTGTAATTTCCGGTCTCGCACTGCTGTTCGTGTCAAGCTCCATCGCGCAGATGATGTTCACTGATCCCGGTGACTGGAAGGCTACTATCCTGCTTGGGCTTGGAATAGGCCTGCTGGTGTTTGCGCTTGATCTGGTTATGCTTGCAACCAATCCGTATGTTTCTAAATCCGAAGTCATGCTAATCGTTATCGCGGATATTGGCTGGATTGCAGTCAGTGCGGTGCTCATCTTGTTTTTTGGCGACCTGTTCACTTCAAATGGAATACTGGCAATCAGTGTAGTTGCGACATTTGTAGCGCTGTTTGCAATTGGTCAGTTTGTGGGCGCACAAAAAATCGTGCCGCCTGTTCCGCATGTGGACTTTCGCCGTGAAGGTGGCGGCTTGGTTGCTACCGTCAAACGAAAGGTCAATGCCCCTGTGGAAACCGTATGGGATGTGATGAATGATCATCCCGGTTATGCCGATGTGGCTAGCAATATCGCCAAGGTCGAAGTTTTGTCAGGCGATGGGGTTGGCATGAAGCGCCGCTGTTATGGCCCCAAAGGTGAGAACTGGGAAGAAACATGTGACAGGTTTGAAGATGGGCGCGCATATGGTTTCAGAATACACACCGAAGCACAAGACTATCCCTATCCATTTGCCGACCTTCGCGGGCTGTGGTCGGTTGAACCATCCGGCTCAGGATCCGAGTTCTCCATTGAAATTGCTGTGAAGCCAAAGGGTAACATTATCCTTAGATCGCTGTTCGCTCCGACTGCCATTTGGAAATTCAAACCTATATTGGTAGATCTTGCCGATGCCTGGGCGGCACGCATGGAAAGCAAGTCGAAGTCGAACCGTGTCGCAAGGGGACGAAGCGGTAAGTAACCAGCGAGAAACGAAACAAGTGCGTAATTTGTCGGAGCTTTCAGTTCCTCCACTTTTCCACAATCAACCCCGGCACGGACGCCGCCACCTTTTCCGCATCCCGCGCCAGATCGAGCCGTTTGCGCAGTTTGGCCTGCGGCACCAGCAAGAATATCGGCGCGGTGACCTGTCCGCGTCCGGTTTTGGAACGCGACGCCACCGCCGTGCCGCGCGTATTGATCCGCGCTTTTTCGGCGACCAGAAGGCTTGGCCCGTTGCGGCGATAGATGAACCGCAACCGCATGCCGCGACGGCGCTCCCATTCCCCCGGTGTCAGGCGCGCGCCACCTCTGCCCTTGCCGGCGGCCTCGGTCGGGATGGCGAGATAGAAGCCGAGTTTCGAGCGGATCAACATGC
>JALSRG010000115.1 GCA_026984915.1 Marinosulfonomonas sp.
TCTAGGCACAGAGTTGACAGCTGTCAACAGGCGTCGGACTCCGGCGGGCAAAAAAGTTTTGTCTCGTGAATAAAAATGGAACGACTGACAACGACGCCCTTCGGGCAGCGGCCGGTAACGGCTGGCCTGATAGAATCCATTCAGGCCGCAACTGGGCCGGCCAGTGTGCCGCATCTGAACAAATGGGAATTGTTCCGCACGCTCTGTGTGGCCCGTAGCGCTTTTAATGTGACAGACCGGGATCTGACGGTGCTGAATGCGCTTTTGTCCTTTCATCAGGACACCAATCTTTCGGACAATGACAATCTGATCGTGTTCCCCTCGAATGTGTCACTGTCGGAACGCGCCCACGGCATGGCCGAAAGCACCCTGCGCCGCCATCTGGCCGCTTTGGTGAATGCCGGTCTGATCCTGCGCCACGACAGCCCCAACGGCAAACGCTATGCCGCGCGGGGCGAAGGCGGGCAGGTGGTGCGCGCCTTTGGCTTTGATCTGCGCCCGCTTTTGGTGCGTGCGGTTGAAATCAACAATGCCGCCGCCGAAGTTCGCGCCGCCGAAGAGCGCCGCAAGCGCAGCAGAGAGGCGGTAACGTTGTTAAAGCGGGATGCCCTGAAGCTGGTGCAATACGGGCGCGAGAGCGGCGCACAGGGGCCGTGGGAAGGGTTTGAAACTGCCCTACTTGCCATCCACAAGCAAATGCGCAGGAATCTGGCGGTGGAAGAGCTGGAAAACCTCAAAACACAGATGGAAAACTTGTTGGACAAGATACGGAATGTTTTAACTGAAACAAAGGAAATGGGCGGCAGCGACGGCAATAATGAGCGCCACTATCATAATTCAAATAAAGACTCTTATGAATCTGAACTTTGGCATGAAAAGGCAAAAGGTGAGGTTTTGACAGAACCTGAACCGGAAGTGGCAGTGGAACGGGTAGAGCCTAATATTCCTTTAGCGCTGGTGCTTAAGGCCTGCCCTGATATCGAACCATATTCGCAATATCCTGTGCACCACTGGCATGAGCTGGTGGCCTTGGCGGCTTTTGTCCGTGGAATGATGGGGATCAGCGAGGACGCTTGGCAACAGGCGCAAAGGGCGATGGGGCCAGAGGTGGCGGCAGTCACTGTTGCAGGTATTTTGCAACGGATCGGCGATATAAAATCCCCCGGCGGATACCTGCGGGCCTTAACACGCAAGGCCGAGGATAATGCGTTTTCACCCGGACCGATGATTATGGCGCTGCTGCGGCCCGAAGTGCAGGCGGCCTGAAGTTGACAGCTGTCAACAATGCGGGGCAGGGGGCTATAACCCGTCCAGTATGCCCCGCGACCCCGGCAACATCTTCAGGGATTTCTCGATCCGCTGATCCCATTTCGGGCCGCAGGACAGGGCGTCGCCGTAGGCGTCTTTCAGATCGTCGGGGCGGTCCTGTGTCAAAACCCGTATCAGGAATTCGGCCTGTATCCGGTCCTTGTGTGCCTTCAGGCTATCGGCCCCGTCGCGCCGCCGGTCCGCGACGATCAGCTTGTGAATGGCAAACCGTTCGGGGCGCGGCACCTGCACAAGGATTCCGCTGCGGTAAACCGCGATGGCTGGTACCGGTTCGGCGATCAGGTAATTCAGGTGGTGCAGCGAATGGGCATAGACACCAAGGGCGGGCAAGGGGCGGATACCCTCGTCATCCTCGAAGGATGGCGTCAGGAATTCCACCAGCAATTCGTTGCGGGTTTGCTGCCAGCGCCAGACTTTTTCCTGTTTTAGACCGGGCACGGGGGCAAAGGAAAAATCCCCCAGCACCTGTTGCAGCGGCGGGGAAACGGTATCTTGCAGGGCAAGGGAAAGGCGCTCGAAACTGGCGATATCCAGATCGCTGGTCTGGGCCATCAGATCAAAGGAATTGCGCACGCCAAGGGTGCCTTCATACAGCCGAAAGGCATGGGTGCCGACGATGGCGCTGCCCAACCGGAACACACCGGCGCGTGACATCGCGGGCAGCAGGCTTCCGGTGGTGGCGTCAACACCCAGAAACCCTTCGGCCCGCAGGATACGGATCAGGCGGGCGCGATGTTTGCGGCGGTCCTCGCTGGCGGTGGCCAGTGCCTTTTTCCGGTCCAGACGCTCGCGCAATTCCGGGCTGTCCTCGCCGATATAGGTTTTGCGTACCTCCTGCCCGATGCGGTAACTGTCGTACCAATAGGTCTTTCCGTTGCGCTTGACAGGGGTCGGCGCGCCGCGGATTTCGGAAACGGTTTCGGTCTGCCACGATCGCAAAAGATCAAGATAGGCGGCATGGGCAACGGGTGTGTGGCGGTTTGTCATCGGCTGTGCTCAACAATAATATCTTTGTTGAACATTTGCTGCCGGTGAACAGACTACAACCCTGCGGCCTTGGTCAGGTTCACCCGGAATCTGTCTCTATCGCGCTGATACCTGCGTGTCATTTCAGGCGAGGCATGGCCAAGTTGTTTCTGGATATAGCGCTCGTCAACATTGGCCGAGGTGGCAAGGCCGGCACGAAGGGAATGGCCCGAGAACAGCTTCAGGCGTTCGGCCACGGGCAGATCGGCGCGGATACCGGCGGCCAGCACGGTTTTCTTGATAAGGCGGGCGACGTGTTTGTCTGACAGCCGGTCGCCGGTGGCCTTGTGCCCGTTGCGGCTGATGCGCTGGAACAGCGGGCCGAAATCGATTTTGGCATAGCGCAGGTATTGCTCCAGCGTGTGCACGGGGCAGGTGGCATCACCGGAGCCGCGGCCAATCTCGACCTCGCGCCAGCCGGTTTTGCCTGTGAGCGTCAGGATCAGGCCCTGATCCTCTATGGTGATCCAGCCTTTGCCGTCCTCGGTATCATCGCGGGCAAAATCCAGACTGACGATTTCCGAGCGCCGCAGGCCGCCCGCATAGCCGACCAGCAGAATCGCCCGGTCCCGCATGTCGCGCAGGCCAAAATCCAGCGTGTTGATCATATCGAGGATGTCATCGCGTAGGATGGCTTCTTTCTGCACCGGAGGGCGGGCATGTTTGCGCCGGATTCCGGCCAGCACGGTGGCGATATGGCGATCCTTGCGGTCAAGCGTAAAGCCGCGCTGCCGGTAGTGCCAGGCAAGACCGGACAGACGCCGTTCAATGGTTGAGACCGATAATGGGGGTGATCCATCGTTAGGGGATGCGCAATTGGCTAAATAGAGACCAATCAGCTCTGGAGATGGGGGCAGGGGATCTGCGCCACTCCGTCTGCACCAGCGGGTAAAATGCGCCCAGTCTGCTTTGTAGGCCGCGTTGGTGTTATCAGCCGTTGCCTGGCGGGCGTAATCTTTGGCGGTGTCTATTAGTCGATCGAGCCCGCCGGAACCTGCAAGGTTCGGCACCATAAAGCTGTCACAGCTATGTGGGTCTCTCTCGTTGTCCTCATTGGATAAAGACGCAGGTGTTGGGTATGAGGTCGATTTCTCGTTGTTTTCTTCCATATCGCGGAGCATATCTTTGAGCGTCCGATAATGCAAACTTATTGGACGTAGTAAGCAAGCGTAGAGCGGGGCGGTTGTATCGCATTTATCTGGAAGTAACCGCCGTGGCGTGTTAGAGGTTTGGCATGAGAAAATCTGCGGCAACAGGGGAAGCCCACCCAGCCTACTTACCACCCTTACCGTCCTGGGTCACCCAGAACCATGGCAACACCCCAGAAACAGAGACCTTTTTATCCGGGGCCTCGCTGGCGATGCTGCATATGGTGTTGGCCGATCCCACAGAAATGTTGCCAGCAGAACTGTTGCGCAACCGGTTGGCGTTGCGGGCCGCAGAGGCCTGTCTCAAAACAGAAGGACGCCGCGAGTCCGAGACGGACATCCGTGATGCATTCTATTTAGCGCGAGACGGCGACGCCATGGGACCAGCAGGCGATATGTTTGCCCGCTGGCGTAAGGTTGGCGCAATCGGGTTGAAGCAGGGGGATTGGTTGAAGAAGCTCAAATCCTGTGTGCCGGAACCTATCGCAGAAGGACTGCCGGAATGGATTGATACGGCCATGGATCAAAGGGCAGGGCAGGGCGGTTCTCCGGTAGAACAGGCGGCGAGGATGGTCGAGTTCGTGATCGCGGCATTCCCGCGCGAGGAAGCCTCGGCCCTGATTTGTGGCGATCTGGTGCTGGCGCGCGCCTTGGGCTGGGCGCATCCGGTACCGCTGCTGGGAGTGCATTTGAAACGGCGAGATTTGCAAGCTGCGGGAGAAGAGCTGACGCTTGCCAGTCACCGCGCGGTTGCCAGGGGCGCGCAGGACGCGGTGCACCTGGCCCGTGATCTGGCGCGACGTGTGCAGCGGTTGCGAACGGTGGCACCAAAATTGCGCGCAAAGGGATCCGCAGCGGCGGTGGCGTTGTTCCTGCGTGAGGTTGCAGTGTTGCCGAGCACGATGCTGGCCCCGAAGATCAAAGGCACGAATATCCCGATGACCGGCCGCGCGGCGCGGCGCCTGTGTGACCGGTTGGTGGAACTGGGTGTGGTGCGCGAACTGACGGGTCGCAGCACCTTCCGGCTCTACGGGGTGGCGTCTTGACATTTTTCGATTATTTGCGTATCTAGCTAGCTAGAAGGCTAGCCTAGGAGAAAACATGCTCACCCTTCAAGATGCCAAAAACCGTTTCAGTGCTGTGGTCGAAGCTGCAATGTCGGGTCGGCCTCAGGAGGTAACGCGGCGGGGAAAACCGGCCGTGGTGGTGGTTTCGGCTAAAGAATATCACCGCCTGCTGAAAGAGGCGCGCGCCAACCGTGAAAGTTTTGCCGAACACCTTTTGGCCTTTCCGGCGGCTGATATTCCGCGGGCCGGGGTCAAGCCACGGGATGTGGAGTTTTGATTCATATTCTGGATACCAACGTCATTTCAGCGGCGCGTCGTGCGGACCGGGCGCCGGCTCTTGTTGCCTGGCTTTCTGGGCGGCCCGAGGAAGAGCTGTTTCTGAGCGTGATCACCCTTGGCGAAATAGAACGGGGTATTCGGCTTCAGGAAAAGCATAACCCGGATTTTGCACGCGACTTGCGGGGATGGCTTGATCGCACGGTCACGCTGTTCGATGACAGGTTGCTGGAGTTTAATGCGCGTGATGCCATTGTCTGGGGCGAGTTGTCGGCCCGTATCGGGCATTCCGGGGCCGATCTGATGATTGCGGCGCAAGCATTGACGAGGGATGCGGTTGTCGTCACGGGCAACGGAACGGATTTCAGTCCGGCAGGCGTGCGCATCATTGATCCGTTTTGAGCGGGATAGACCGGGAGCTGGAAGACCTACCGCCGGACTTGCGCTGGCGGCAATGGATGGGCCGGATCGAGGCGGTGTTGTTTGCCTCTGCCACGCCGGTTTCGCGAGAGGCATTGCAAAATGTGGTGGGGCAGGGGGCTTCGGTTGATCTGTTGATAGAGGATTTGCGGGTCGATCTGGCCGGGCGCGCCTTTGAAATCTCCAGCGTTGCCGACGCTTGGATGATGCGAACCAGATCCCAGTTTGCCGAAGCCATTCGTGCAGCGGCGGATCTGGGTGATCAGGGCATGGAATTTACCCCCTATGAAATGGCGGTGCTGGCAACCATCGCCTATCACCAACCAATCAGCCGTGCGCAGCTGAAAGAGGTGTTCGGCAAAGACATCAACCGCGACCTGATCGGGCGGCTTTATGCCAAAGACCTGATCGCCACCGGCCCGCGCAGCCCGAAGCGTGGCGCGCCCTATACTTATGTCACCACCCAAGGGTTCCTGCTGGCGTTTGATCTGCAGAGCTTAAGGGATCTACCCGATATGGAACAGCTGCAGGATGCCGGGCTGGCGGAAAGCAGATAGGGGAGTGGATCATTTAGAGGAATTTACCGTTCGATTTGGCGGCCCCTTTGACGTGTACCTAAACCTCACATCAGACTGCTAATCGGCAAAGCAAACTGTCGATCGCCAAAGGATAGTTTTTCGGTGCCCATATAAAACACAATACCAGTGAACATACGGTTTTTACCCGGGCCATCATTTGCAAACCACCGTAAGTGTTTGAAATCATCATTGCCGACTGTGACTGCAGATTTTACCTCGATACCGACAAGCTTTGATCCTGCATCTGCCAAGATATCGACTTCTTTTTTGTTGGTGCTGCGCCAATGATATAGGCGGAAGTCCTCATCCTGAAGGGGCAGGGCGCGCATAAATTCATTGAAGACGTAGCTTTCAAGAATGCCGCCGAGTGCAGTTGGGTTTTCCTCAACATCAAATGTTGTCATGTTAAATCTGCGTATGGCAGAGGCAAGGCCGCTGTCGGCAAAATGGTATTTCGCATTTTTGACTTCGCGTTTTCCCTCTCCTGACGTCCAAGAACCCAGTTTGATAATCAGGGATAGGCGTTCCAAAACATCCAGATATTGGGTGATCGTTTCGCGCCGGACGCTAAGGAGTTTGGTGAGTTCGGTGATATTTATCTCTTGCCCTGATCGTGCCGCCATCTGATCAATCAGACGCCGCAGAACATCGGTTTTTCGTATGGGTAGAATGTCCATGACATCGCGCTCGACAGCAGAGTTAATATAATCGCGATACTGGCGGTGCCGCTGGCGCAGCGGGAGCTGGCGTATCTCTGGATATCCCCCCATAAGGACGAGATTGATATAATCGCTGCGGGACAATGTGGCGGGGGTTTTTAGCTGTGATAGTTTCGGGTTCTTTTGGATCGCCCAGTCAAGAATGTACTGCGGTTCACTCCGGCAGATTTCGGCCGCGGATAGAGGCCAGAGTTGTAGGGTGCGCATACGACCGGCCAGAGAGTCAGCAATTTCCGTGCTTGTGAAAACATTTGATGAGCCGGTAAGGACAAACTGGCCTTTGCGCCTGTTTGCA
>JALSRG010000116.1 GCA_026984915.1 Marinosulfonomonas sp.
AGCTAGGGCGTAGACCTAGAAAGGATTTGACAGAAAGCACATTGTGAACTGTATCATTAAACCATAAGGCGAAATTATTTGTTTCCATTTTCAGGCCAATCCAAAGTTTACCTTTTTCAGAATGCTGGGTGCCAGACAGGGGCTTCTATCAGAATTGATCCCTTTTGCCGTCGCCTTGATCGTCGCACAGACATTCTTCACCTGGGGTAGCTTCAGTCTGGAATTGTTCGGGTTTCTCACGCTTTGGTGGGGAACTGGCTATTTGTATTCGCGTTTAAGAAAACTGATCAGCTGAAACGGTTTCAACGGCTGGCATCAAGATTTGACTTTGGCAGCCCTGCTGCAAAAGGCAACCTCCAGGGAGGATTAGCCTATGACCAAACGACTTGGGCGTTCGCGTAAACCAATTAAAAAGAAACGCGAAGCAAAAAAGACGCCCCGCAAAGCGACCAAAAGCGCCGGCGCCGGCTCTGGAGCTTTGCAGGCTTCAATCCGTCGGTGCCTGGCCGAGCTGAGCGAATTGAAAAAGCCGGATATCGAGCAATCCTGCAAAAGATTGTTTGCCAAGCTGAGGAAAGAATGCCCAGAGCTGTTGCCGCAGGGGCCGGTCAGGCCGGGTGAGGAAGGGCCGAGGATCAGCCTGGATTCCGAAAGTGCCGGAAAACTGCTTCGCCTGGCGGCCTATAACGTAAACAGGCAGCGGGGGCGCGTGGTCTGGCGCCAAGCAGGCAATGAACTGGAAATCAAGGTCAAAGCAGGCTTCATACTGGTGCGTATCCCGGTTGATTGTGACCAGACCGGACCTGCAAAGATCACAATCACATTTGCTGTTGGATCAGATGACCGCCCTTCCGGCATGATTGCGGCGACCAGCGCACAGCCAAACGGCCCGCCGGAAATAGTGGAATTCTGGGGCGACGCGCTGATTGCATTGGCATGGGGTTCGATTGCGGAACTCAGCCAAAGTCTGGGGTTTGAATCTGGCGAAGATGTCTATCATTCGCGGCTTGCTCCGGCGTCGCTTGTCGCTGCCAGGGACGGGTTGCATCTGCAGACCATGGCCCGGCACCAAATGGACTGGAAACGGCAATGAGCTTGAATGTGGACAGTTTTGGCGACCTCGCAGATGTGCTTTACGCGATCGGGCTGGCCAACCCGGACGGATCATTGAATAGAGACTGGCTGTCTGCTCCGGGGGATTATCTGAAAACCGTATTAGCAAGCGAAAGCCAGCGGGTTGCGCTGCTGCGCTTGCTCGAAGAGAAACTGGAGGGCGATAAGGAAACCGACAGTGAAGGGCGCGAATGGTTGCCCGTCGTTACCGCTGACAATGAGGTTGCGGCCTTCTTTTTGTCATCGATCAGGCGCTAACCGATCATGTGCGTATCGGGCTTGGTGTTCGGATCAGGACGACTGACCCGGCCACCATAACATCGTCCCTTCTACCCCTCTTTCGGGCAGGCAAGGGTGGCACTTCGTTTTCCGATCCGGTTCTGATCGGAAAACCGAGACCATCCGCGCGCGAAGAACCCCGACCCGTTATGCACCGGGGAATTTCAGGGGTTTTGTCATGGTGCATCACCGCCACACGCGCAAGTTGCCAGCCGCCGAGGCACGGATATTGCTTTTGCAGCTGAATGACGCACCCGAAGATCTGTCAACCGTGGCACTCGGGGCTTCCTGGGCCCAATCCGTCATGGCAATTTTTGGCGGAGGCAACACTCCGCCGGCAGGGTGGCGCATCGCCGATAGTGGCAATGCTGCCCGCACGGCTTCACGCGACCTGGATGCGCGAACACCGGTGGCCGTGGAATTCGCCGCAGATTTGTCACATGCCCTGACGGCGCCCGCAACCCGCGATCAGGTTTTGCTGCTGGCAATTGTGACTTCGGCATCCGATCCGGTTGACCAGTCCGCCTTGACGCAACCCGATCTGGAAAGCCTGTTGCGCCAGTCGGGGCACACCGCTGCAAGGCGCGTTCACAGACGCGCCTGATATCCGTTTGGCCCGCAAGCAAGCCTGCTGATCGGTTCTGACAGATCAGCACGGGCCACAAGTACGCTGCCTGCAAGCTTCACCATGGATGAAAAGCGTGATAGAGCGCACTGAATTGCTTGTGTTTGCTTTGACCTTGGTGGAAAACCGTGCATTGCAAGCAAGTTGAAACGCGCAACAGGCTGTCGTACTCACAATGGAAGAAGTTTCAGCAAACCGGGTCGTGTCTGATACAGCCCGTGCCGCGCGCCTGTCTGTCGCCCCGATGATGGACTGGACGGATCGCCATTGCCGGTTTTTTCACCGGCTGATGAGCCGGGAAACACTGCTTTACACGGAAATGGTGACCGCGCCGGCCCTTGTGCGGGGCGGGGCCGTTCATTTGCTGGAACATGATTGCGCAGAACATCCGGTCGCGGTGCAGTTGGGCGGATCAGATCCGGCAGAACTGGCAAGAGCCGCGGCCCTTTGTTGCGATGCGGGCTATGACGAGATCAACCTGAATGTGGGCTGCCCCTCGGACCGGGTGCAATCCGGCCGGATTGGCGCGGTTTTGATGGAAACGCCATCGCTTGTGGCAGAGTGTACCCGCGCGATGATCGAAGCCTGTAGCGTACCTGTAACGGTGAAATGCCGTATCGGCATTGACAACCAGGACCCGCATGTTGTGCTGCCCCGGTTTCTGGAAAACGTCTCTGCCTCGGGTGTTTCCCGGTTTCAGATACATGCGCGAAAAGCCTGGCTGGAGGGGCTTAGCCCAAAGCAGAACCGGGATGTTCCACCGCTGGAATATGAACTGGTCCTGGCGATGAAGCGCAAGTTTCCCCATTTGCATATCACGCTGAATGGTGGAATCGGATCACTTTCCATGGTTCAGGAGTTGCTGGAACTGGGTTTGGACGGGGTGATGGTTGGGCGTGCGGCCTATCATACACCAGCCGAGATATTGCTGAGAGCGGATGAAGAGATTTTTGGTAGGCCCGGATCGAAATCACCCTTTCAGATTGCCGACGAAATGCGGCCCTATATTGCACGCCATCTGGCATCGGGTGGCCGGCTTCACAACATCACGCGGCATATGCTGGGTCTCTTCAGCGGCCGGCCGGGGGCCAAAGGGTGGCGCAGGGTACTCTCGGAGGGCGCTCAGGATAAAAGCGCCGGGATGGAAGTGCTGGACGCGGCCCTCGTAATGGTGTCAGTTGCGCCGGAAGAGGGAGTGATGAGAAATGCCGGAACCAAGTGAACTGTTGCCTTTGATCGGAGTGCTGATGGTGATCGGGGGCATTGCCGGCGTTTTGGCCGGGTTGCTGGGGGTCGGCGGTGGCATCGTTCTTGTGCCCGCGTTTTACTATGTTTTCTCCTCGATGGGATATGACAGCCCGTATCTGATGCAGATTTGTCTGGCGACATCTCTGGCCACAATCATCGTCACCTCCAGCCGATCGGTGTTGAGCCATAATCGCAAGGGCGCTGTCGACTGGGAGGTTTTGCGCACCTGGGCCCCCGGAATTGCGGTTGGCGCCGTCATTGGCGTGCTGGTGGTCGCCTCGCTGCGCAGTGCCGTCCTGCAAGGTATATTCGGCGTGCTGGGGCTGGGTATCGGGTTTTATATGGCGCTCGGGCGCACAAACTGGCGGCTGGCAGATAAGATGCCCGAGGGGCCGACGCGTGCCGTCATGTCGGCTGCTGTCGGGTTTCTCAGCGTGCTGATGGGGATTGGCGGTGGCTCTTTTGGTGTACCATTGATGACATTGCACGGAAAACCTATCCACAAGGCTGTGGCAACAGCAGCCGGGTTTGGCGCACTGATCGCGCTGCCGTCCGTGATCGGGTTTTTCCTTGTTGGTATTCCGGCCGATGTCCGCCCGCCGTTTACCGTAGGGGCCGTGAACCTTGCAGCCTTTGGCGTGGTGGTGATGATGACACTTCTGACCGCGCCGTTGGGCGTGCGGCTGGCACATAAACTGGACCCGAAACCGTTGAAACGGGTATTTGCCGTGTTTCTTATCGTTGTTGCCGGCAATATGATCCGCAAGGCCGCCGGTTGGTAAAAGGTCTTGAAACCCCCGTTGCATCCTTGTGACGCTACGATATGGGCGTGACGAGCATCTGCAAATCCGGCTACAAAAGGTGGGGCCGAGGCTCTTTAGCGCATGCCGCACTCAATCGCAGTCACTCCGCCCGGGGTGCGCAGCGGTCCGGGCATGCGCCTGCCCGCCCCACGGCAGCCGCATGCCCTCGGTTCGGGGCAAAGGCGAATCCGATCAGCTGCGACATGCGCCAAACAACAAACGCAGTTACGGTTGGTTGGCAGCCTTTATTCTGTTTGCCCTTCCGCCTTTGCGCCGCAGCAGCCTCGGGGCCCTTTCCGGCAGGGTCTTGCGCAGTTGTGCACGTTCACCTTGTTCCATCGTCGGCCAGTTCTCGATCTCTTCCGGGGTTCTGTAACAACCGATACACAGGTTTTCGAGCGGATGCATCAGGCAGACTCTGACGCAGGGCGAGTCATCCTCGTTTCTTTGCCAGAGTTCTTTGGTCACGTCTTGCCCTCCAAGTGCTGCATCCGATCCAGGATACCCTGAAGAATATACGCGGCGGCGACATGATCAATGACCTCGGAGCGACGCTTGCGGGACGTATCCGCCTCCAGCAGGGCGCGTTCGGCGGCGACAGTCGAAAGGCGTTCGTCCCAGAAAGTTATCGGCAGATCGGTCAGGTTTGACAGGTTGCGGGCAAAGGCACGGGTCGATTGGCAGCGTGCGCCCTCACTGCCATCCATATTGCGCGGCAGGCCAAGAACCACCCCGCCAATGGCGCGGTTTTCAATAATTGCCAGCAGGCGATCTGCATCAAGCGTGAACTTTTTTCGCCGGATTGTCTCCAGCGGTGTCGCAACCCTGCGCAAGCTGTCGGATACGGCTACGCCAATGGTTTTTTCCCCCAGATCCAACCCGGCCAGGGCCTGCATCGGGGCGATTGCGGCGGCAAAATCCTCGATATTGTCAAAGATCACTCTGTCACTCCGGCGCGGTTTGCCGCGTCACGGATCGCCGCAAGCTCTTCCGCTTTTCCGTCAAACTCTTGCCGGGCCTTGGCCCAGGCCTTGGCGGCCAGATCCTTTTCGCCAAGAACACCATAGGCCCCGATCAGGCGGGCCCATTCAGCCGGGGTTCCGCCCTCGCTGTTCAACCGCTCCGAAAGCCGGCTGACCATGCTTCGGATCATGTTCTGGCGCTCTTCGTCGCTCATGTTCTGTGCGGCGGCCACATCGGCCGCACTTGGCCCGTTCAGGCCTCTGCCGGGTGCCTTTCCAGGCTCTGGCGGCAAGGTGTATCGCACACCGGCCATCTGGGCGAGACCGGGGATCTGGTTGCGGATCGGGTTTATCCAGGGCGCATCCGGCGGGCTGTTGTCCAGCAGGTCACGCCATATGTTGAAGGCAATGTCATAGCGGCCGGTTTGCGCAAACATCAAGCCGGTGAAGTAAAGCGCCGTACCGTTCTTTGGATCAAGTTTGAGCGCTTTGCCAAGTGCGGCTTCGGCCTCGGGGGAGACATACCCCTGTGCCGCCAGTATCAAGAGATTGGCGTATTCAGCGTAATCACCGGCCGTGGCTTTGGTGCCTTTCAACTCGATGACTCTTTTCTGAGCCGTGTAGGCCGAGTTGAAATTGCCGATGTTGGCTTCGTTTCGGGCCAACAGTTGCTGACCACGCAGTTCGTCGGGGTTATTTGCCACGGCCTGGCGCAGTTTTTGCATCAGATCCTGATATTTTGCGTCGATCTGCTGCATCGGCTGGGCCGGTGGAAGCTTTGCTTCGACTTCGGCCTGTGATGCACGCGACGCGCGCGCCTCGTTTGCCGCTGCGATACGTTTGGCCAGAGGCTCATCCTCATAGCCTGGTGCACCCAGTCGATAATACAGACCAATCGTGCCACCAACAAGCAGAAGCGCCACGACGCCGGCTGCAACGAAAGTTGCGGCAGGTGGTGCATTGCCCATGGCTTTCATCTTTTGCTGCATCTTGTCTGCGGCCAGCAAGCGGCGCGAAACCTCGATGCGGATGCGCTCGGCGTCTTCCGGGGTGACAGTGCCCCGCTCGACATCCTTCTCCACGGCGCGCAGCTGATCCCGGTAAACCTGAACGTCACTGATCTTATCGGGCTTGTTTGACCGCGTGCGCAACAGGGCCACAAGCATCATCAGCGCAACCAGGCCGGCCAGGGCAATCGCGGGGAACCAGAACCACATATGGGCTTCTCCTATCTATCTGTCTTGTCATGTATATGGGAACGAGGCCGGAAAAAAGAGGGGATTGCGCCGCAGGGGGATCACAGCTTTGTCAGAATGGTAAAATGTCCATATGTCGTATTTTGCCCCATTGTGCCGTTCTTGGCCATGGGGCAAAATCACCTCTGATCCAGAACGGAATGGGGCAAGCCATTTTGCCGATGCCTTGGCCCGTTGCTGCAAATGATGCCGCGCACCTGCCACAAGGAAGAGGCTTGCATGAAACGTTATTCCGCATTTGCCGTATTTCGTGAGGGGCTGCGCTATCAGGCCGGTTGGGAAAGGGCGTGGCGCTCACCCGATCCGAAACCCGCCTATGATGTTGTAATCGTCGGTGCCGGGGGACATGGTTTGGCCACGGCCTATTATCTGGGCAGGAATTTTGGCATTACCAATGTGGCGGTTCTGGAAAAGGGCTGGCTGGGCGGCGGCAACACCGGGCGCAACACCACGATCATCCGATCGAACTATTTGCAGGATCCTTCTGCCGCCATCTATGAAAAAGCGCGCAGCTTGTATGAGACCATGAGCCAGGATCTGAATATGAACGTCATGTTCAGCCCGCGTGGCGTGATGATGCTGGCCCAGACCGAACATGAAAAGCGCGGTTACCTGCGCACCGCGCATGCCAATGCCTACCAAGGGGTGAAAACCGAGTTTATCACACCTGACAGGGTCAGGAAACTCTGCCCGATCATCAATATTGATGGCCCCCGTTATCCGGTTCTGGGGGCGCTGTGGCAAGAGCGCGGCGGCACCGCCCGGCATGACGCGGTGGCCTGGGCCTATGCACGCGCCTGCAGCAACATGGGCATCGACATCATCCAGCAATGTGAGGTAACCGCCGTGCGGCGGGAGAATGGCCGTGTCCGTGGGGTTGAAACCTCGAAAGGTACAATTGACTGCGCAAAGCTGGCGCTGATCGTGGCCGGCCATTCCGGCGTACTTGCCGAGATGGCCGGGTTTCGCCTGCCGATCGAAAGCGTGGCGCTGCAGGCGCTGGTCAGCGAACCGATAAAACCCTGCATGGATGTGGTGGTGATGGCCAATACCGTGCATGGATATATGAGCCAGTCCGACAAGGGCGAGATGGTGATCGGCGGCGGGGCCGATGGGTTCAACAACTATACCCAGCGCGGCAGTTTTCACCATATCGAGGAAACTGTCCGCGCCCTGGTGGAAACCTTTCCAATGATCAGCCGGCTGAAAATGCTGCGCCAGTGGGGTGGTATTGTGGATATGACCGGGGATCGCTCGCCGATCCTGTCAAAAACGCCTCTGACCGGCTGCTATGTGAATTGCGGCTGGGGCACCGGCGGATTCAAATCCATTCCCGGATCCGGCTGGGCCATGGCGGAACTGGTGGCAAACGATGCCCCTGGTCCGCTGGCTGCGGCTTTTGGTCTGGAGAGGTTCCGCGAAGGCCGGTTCATTGATGAAAGTGTGGCAGCGGGGGTGGCCCATTGAACAGTAAAGTGGCGATGTCCGATATCGTTGCGAGATCGCATTTGCTGCACCAATGTGTCAGCTCGGTCGCTTGCAGGTTTTCACAATGGCGCGGGGGTGCGCCATTGACGGAATGTCCAGTAATTTCAGGAGGTAGCCGTGCTCATCCTTGAATGCCCCTACTGCGGCGTCAAAGCTGACGAAACCGAGCTTCACCCTGGTGGCGAAGCGCATCTGAAGCGCTTTGGACCAGAGAGTTCGGATGAGGAATTTGAAGCCTATCTGTTTGAACGCAAGAATCGCAAAGGCGTGCATTTCGAACGTTGGCGGCATGTGTATGGCTGTGGCAAATGGTTTCATGCGGCACGCGCGACCGATACGCTTGAGGTGTTTGGCACCTATAGTGCGCAGACAAATGCGCCCCCCGACGATCTGATCAAGAAAATCAAACAGAAACGCCCTGATTTCGGAGGGTATGAATGAGACGGTATCCATATTCCTCGACTGCCCGCGCCGAGGGCTTCTGTCTTGTCAAGAAAACCAGGTTTGTAAAATGAGCACCCGTATCCCGAACAAGGGCCGTTTCCTGAATAGGGCCGCCCCTGTCAGCTTTTCTTTCAACGGCAGAACCTATGGCGGCTACCAGGGTGATACCCTGGCATCGGCCCTGTTGGCCAATGATCTGATGCTGGTCGGACGCAGCTTCAAATACCACCGTCCGCGCGGCATCGTGGCAAGTGGTGCGGAAGAGCCCAACGCGCTGGTCAATCTGGGGCAGGGCGCCCGGTTCGAGCCAAATCAGCGCACGACCACAACAGAGCTGTTTGAGGGTCTGACTGCGCGCAGCCAGAACCACTGGCCCAGTCTTGAATTTGATGTCGGCGCGGTAAACGGATTGTTCAGCCGGTTTTTTTCGGCCGGGTTCTATTACAAGACCTTCATGTTTCCGCGCTGGGCCTGGAAACATCTGTTTGAACCGGTGATCCGGCAATCTGCCGGCTTGGGGCAGGTGCCTGACCCGGATCTGAAGGATGCCGACACATACGAGCATTTTCATGCCTTTTGCGATGTTCTGGTGATTGGCGGCGGGGTTGCCGGGTTGCAGTCGGCGCTGGCCGCCGGTGAAGCGGGCGCGCGCGTGATCCTGCTGGAACAGACGGCCCATTGGGGCGGGCGGGCCCCGGTTGACGGCGTTGAAATCAATGGGAAACCGGCCGAAATATGGATTAATAATGCAGTGGAATGCCTTGAAAACATGGCGAATGTTACCATTGTCCGGCGTTGTATGGGGGCTGGAGTCTATGACCACGGTTATGCTCTTGGCTATGAACGGCTGAGCGATCATGACCCCACAGTAAAGGGGCCGCGCCACCGGCTTTGGCGGATACGGGCGGCGCAGATCATTGCCGCGACCGGCGCGATCGAGCGCCCTCTGGCCTTTGCCGGCAACGATATCCCCGGCGTCATGCTGGCCTCGGCTGTGCGTGATTATCTGGAAAACTGGGGGGTTATGGTCGGCCAGCGCACGGTGATTGTCACCAATAACGACGACGCTTACCGCACGGCGCTGGCGTTGAAACGTGCCGGTGGCGCGGTGCCGGCGGTGCTTGACGCGCGCAATCACGTGACAAGCCCGCTGGCCGAGGAAGTGCGTGCGCTGGGGATACCCGTACTGGAAGGCCGCGCCATTGCCAGGGTCAAGGGGGGGAAGCGCGTTCGCGGTGTCGGAGTCTGCCTTCAGAACAGCGCAGGTGCTGCGCAAGAAGAGATAAAATGCGATTGCATAGCCATGTCGGGCGGGTGGTCGCCTGTGGTACACCTGTGGTCGCATTGCGGCGGAAAACTGCTTTGGGACGCGGCGCAATCGTGTTTCCGGCCTGACCCGTCCCGCCCGCCACTGGGCGCCGATGGCAAGGGTTTTGTGAAAACTGCCGGAGCGGCCAGCGGCGAATTCGACACGAACAGCACCCTCCAGGATGCTGATAAAGCAGGTAAAAATGCCGTAAAAGAGGTCGGGATTACACCGACCGGAAAATCGGCACCCAAAGCGCCGCAACCGGAACAGGCCCCCTTGCAGCCGGTCTGGATCATGCCGGATAAAGCAACAGTGGATCTGCGCATGAAAATGTGGCTCGACTATCAGAACGATGTAAAAGTCACGGATGTGCAACTGGCGGCAAAAGAAGGCTACGAAAGCGTTGAACATACCAAGCGCTACACCACGCTCGGCATGGCGACTGATCAGGGAAAGCTTAGCAATATTAATGGATTGGCCGTTCTTTCTGATGCGCTTGGGCGGCCTGTTCCGCAGGTGGGAACAACGACTTTTCGCCCGCCATACACCCCCATCAGCTTTGGCGCGATTGCCGGAGAGGCGCGCGGCGATATCTTTCAGCCCCTGAAAACCACGCCCATGCAGGTCTGGCATGAGGAGAATGGCGCAGACTGGGAACCCGTCGGCCAATGGCGCCGCCCCTATTGCTATCGACGCTCTGGTGAAACCCGCGATCTTGCCGTGATACGCGAGGTCAAGGCCACCCGCAGCGGCATCGGGCTGCTGGATGCCTCGACGCTGGGAAAAATCATGGTGCGCGGGCCGGATGCGGGCCGCTTCCTTGATATGCTCTACACCAATATGATGAGCAGTCTGAAACCGGGCCGGTGCCGCTATGGCCTGATGTGCAGCGAAAACGGATTTCTGATGGATGACGGCGTTGTGGCCCGGCTGGATGAGACAACATTCCTGTGCCACACCACAACCGGCGGCGCAGACCGCATTCATGCCCATATGGAGGAATGGCTGCAAACCGAATGGTGGGACTGGCAGGTTTATACGGCCAATCTGACAGAGCAGTTTGCCCAGATCGGCGTTGTCGGCCCCAAGGCCCGCGCGGTCCTGGAAAAGCTTGGTGGCCTGGATGTGGGGCGCGATGCCCTGCCGTTCATGGCCTGGCGCGAAGGTGTGCTGGCCGGTTTTGACGTGCGTCTCTACCGGATCAGTTTTTCCGGAGAACTGTCCTATGAAATTGCCGTTCCGGCCGGTCAGGGGCGTGCCCTGTGGGATCTGATCTGGGATGCCGGGCAGGAATTTGGCATAACCCCCTATGGCACAGAGGCCTTGCATGTGATGCGGGCGGAAAAGGGCTTTATCATGATCGGTGACGAAACCGACGGAACGGTTATTCCGCAGGATCTGGGGCTGAACTGGGCCATTTCCCGCAAAAAACCGGATTACATCGGCAAACGGGCGCAGCAGCGCAGTTTCATGCAGAATCCGGCGCGCTGGAAACTGGTCGGGCTGGAAACACCTGACGGGTCGGTTTTGCCGGATGGGGCCTATGCACTGGCTGAAGGGACGAATGAAAATGGCCAGCGCGCCATGCAGGGGCGGGTCACATCGACATATTATTCGCCAACCCTGGGGCGTGGAATTGCTCTGGGCCTGGTGTTGCACGGCCCCGACCGCATGGGGGAGGAACTGGAATTCGGGTTGCTTGACCAAAGCACCCGGATCGCGCGTATCGTTGATCCGGTCTTTTATGACAAAGATGGGGAGAAACAGAATGTCTGATCCTGTATGCGCCCTGAACAACGCGGTTTTTGACGGCTTGGTTCGCCTAGAGGAAACCGGCCCGCGTGGCATGGTGACCCTGCGCGGTGATCTGGGGGCGGCTGCGGTCCTGAAATCTGTGCAAAAGGCGGTGAAGGACGCAACCGGCCTGCCCGTACCTGCCGTGCGGCGGATTGTGCTGCAAAAAGAATATGGTGCGGGCTGGATGTCGCCGGATGAACTGCTGCTGATGATGCCATATGACGAGGCCGGTCGTGCGGTCAAGGCCGCAGACAAGGCCCTGAAAGCAGTGCATTCACTGGTGGTGAACGTATCTGATGCGCGGTCGGTGTTTCGATTGTCCGGTGCGGCTGCGCCGGAAGTGCTGGCCAAACTGGCGCCGGTGGACTTTACGGCGATGGCGCCGGATGAAATCCGCCGCAGCCGGCTTGCACAGGTTCCGGCCGCGTTTTGGCGTGTCGGGGACGACACCTATGACGTTGTCGCGTTTCGCTCGGTCTCATCTTATGTTTTTGAATTGCTGAAAACCGCGGCAGCCCCCGGATCCGGGGTCGGCTTTTACTGACGACAACGGATTTCCAGCTTGAGGTTGTCGCAGAAATCCGGTCTTTTGCCTGGAAGGGGCGGAAAGGACTCGGCATGAGGAAGCTGTTTTCAGCAGTAGCAATGGCGATGATTGCGACAATCGGGCCGGCAGAAGCAACAACATATATCTGCAAGGTCAAACCCGATCGAAAAGGCGGATGGATTCCGGAAACCCTGATCATTGAGCATGATGAGAAATCAGGTGAGGTTCTCGTTTATGATGAGATTATAAAAACGTTTAATGACAAGCCATTACAGGCGAAAATTGCCGCAAATAACAAAAAACGGATTACCTATAAATGGACTCTCCCGGAAATGAAATTGCCCCACGGCCCCACGATCCTGAGGTTTGAATTCCGCGCAAGCTATCTCAAACCTTCCCACAGGGTTGTGATCTCCTCGCACCCGGCAGGTTTTGTTGATGAGTTTACCGGTCGCGGAAAATGCCGGATTGCGAGAAACTAGGTCTACGCCCTAAGGTCATGATCTGTTCATCCAGCCCAGGATGTGGGATAAAAGGCGCTGTGCCTGGGTTGTTCGCGCCGAAGTTTGCCGTTGTTTACCCCTTGCAGCGAAATATTGCGTGGTATTGCATTGTCCAGCTTGTTAAAGCTTCCTAAATAGCGTCTTATGCTGAATACTATTCAGAACGCTTGAGGTGCATCTTGCGATTTTATTCTTTCCTTCTGGTACTGCTTATGACCATGCCATCAGTGGCACTGGCAAAGAAAATCAAACCGAATGAATTCCGGATGAACACAAAAACGGTCAACGGACAGTTTCAGGTGTTCGGCAGCTTTGGCAGCCAATGGACAGCCGGTGAAGCCAAGGCGAACGCAGGCAATGCCTGTGCGCAGGCGGGGAAAAAGCTGACATCCTTCAAGACGGGAGCGAGCAACAGCCGCGACGGCACAAGTTTTTTTGCAGTTTGCGAGTAGCATGGCCCCGCCACCGTTTCGGTGACCGGGCTGCGGGCGCCTGATCCGGATTTTGCGATGAACCGGCAGCTTGGCTCTTGACCTAGGGCAACACAACGCCACATTTAGATTGAGAAACGAACACGAAATCAAAAGGGGGCTATCATGGCTTTTACACTTCCTGACCTACCTTACAAATACAATGCTCTGGAGGATCAGGGCATGTCGATGGAAACACTGACATTGCATCATGACCGCCACCACAAGGCGTATGTGGATACGTTGAACAAGCTCGTTGAAGGTACAGAATGGGCGGGAAAATCTCTGGAAGAGATCGTCAAGGGTAATTATCAGGCGGGTGCCGTTGCCCAAAACGGGATTTTCAATAATGCCAGTCAGCATTGGAACCATACTCAGTTCTGGAACTGGATGAAACCGCGGAAAAGCGATGAGTTGGGAATGGTGAAAATGCCCGGCGCACTGGAAGACCGCATCAAGGCGGATCTGGGCTCTTTGGAAGAGTTTTACACCGCGTTTTATGCAGCAGGGACCGGACAGTTCGGATCCGGCTGGTGTTGGCTGGTCGTCGATACCGACGGCAAATTGAAAGTGACGAAAACCGAAAACGGGGTGAACCCACTTTGCTTTGGCCAGACGGCTCTGCTGGGCTGTGATGTGTGGGAACATGCCTATTATGTGGATTTTCAGAATGTTCGGCCAAAGTATCTGGCCAATTTCATCGAAAATCTGGTGGATTGGGAAAACGTGGCG
The DNA here is from genome assembly GCA_026984915.1 of Marinosulfonomonas sp. Classification (GTDB taxonomy): domain Bacteria; phylum Pseudomonadota; class Alphaproteobacteria; order Rhodobacterales; family Rhodobacteraceae; genus WFVA01. The sequence continues at coordinate 13,577 of JALSRG010000116.1, forward strand.
GAACGTCTTGCTGCGGCATGATCCGCAGGAAAACCGTAGCAGTAAAAGGCGCCCGAAAGGGCGCCTTTATTGTTTTAGTCGCCAGCCGGCGCATCAAGGCAGAAGCCTTCGATATCCGCCGCCCACCAGCCGATGAAGCCGCTGTTGACGATGGTGCGGTCCGTACCGTGGATACGGATGTTGTAGCCGCAGGGATCCATCGCTGTGGTATCAAGCTGCCAGGTGCCGCTGGCGCCGCTGGTGTCGAGCGTGAGCGCGGCAAAGCTGAGCGCGTTCGAGGCACTGGCACCGGGCGCGGGTACCGGCAGGGGGGCTGCGGGCACGCGCGAGGTAAAGGCCAGCAAGCCGCCACTGGCTTCTGCCGCCGGGGTAATCGCAAGCGAAAGGCTGCGGCTGTGCAGGTCTTCCATCGCATAGGTGCCGGTGATCAGGTCGCCGATCGCGAACTTGCCGCAATTGCCTTCGCCGCTGGTGATCTCCACATCCACCTTCGGTCGGGTATTGTCGACAAAGAACTGCTCCAGCGAACTGGTGGCCAGTAGCAGGGGTGCCCCCGCCTCGCGCACCTGGATATAGACCGAATGCAGCCCTTCTTCGGCGGCCGTGAAGGGCGCCAGAAGATTGCCGGCCACGCTCTTGAACACCGGGCCTGCCTGCGGGATGTATTCGAACCAGTCACCGGTGGCCACCTGGGTGACGTTGTTGATCGTAAGCAAGGGGCCGATCACGGTGAACACGGTGACATTGAAGCTCTTGGTCCAGGGCTTGTGAACGGCGTCCGAAGGGCCTTTCACCATCACCCGGTATTCAAGATTGTTCGAGGTCGGAAAGGCTACCTGCCCGGCGATGCGGATCACCCCGCCAAACGGGCTGTCGTCCGCCGTCAGCGTACCGCCGATGTTGTCGCCATTGGCAAAACCGGACCCGTTGATCTGATCAACAGGCATGGAGCCGATCGATTCGATGAACGGAGTGAGTTCACCTTCGGGAACGCCCTTGGGCAGTGGCCTGACCTCGATCCAGCAATCTTCCCGATCGCCCCAATGGGGCACGAAATTCGGCTGGTTCGCCGGTGGCGGTGAAGCCCATGACAGGATGCCACGAATACGCGCCTTGCCGGCCTTGCACCATTCCTTCTTGTGCTTTTCAAGGCTGATCGGAAGCTGTGCCTGATACCAGAGGCCGCCTTTGGGAATGCCGTCGATGTCATGCACATCCACCCAGGTTGTTCCCTGATATTCCCAGCCCGATCCGAAATCGAGGTAGAAGGCAATGTATTCGCGCGAGCCGTCATCGCAGAGATCACCCGAATAGCCGGCCTTGCGTTTGATCTCGATCACCCCGTGCAGGTGTTCGGCTTCGCGGTCAAGCCCGACGCAATGAAGCTCCTCATAGGTGGTGTTGAAATCGGGCTTGAGGATGAAATCATCGAATTTGGAAAGGTCGATGCCAAGCTGCGGCAGCGCGGCCAGCGCATTCGCGGCCGCGATATCGGTGTTGTCTGAGGCAAGTTTCATTACCTGCGGGAATACGGCACGCATCTGCCCGAGCTTGTCATCCTTTCCGAGCTTCTTCAGCAGTTTTTCGAGCGGCGCTGACGGCGCCTTGGGGATTTCCATTGCAGCCAGCTTTTCCTTCAACTGCGCGAGGGCAAGCGGTGTCAACTTCTCGATGCAGGGGCCATCAAGCACATCGGTCAGGTTGCACAGGAAGCCATGGCGCGGCGCGATCTGGATATCGCGCACCAGCCGGTTGCCCCAGACCGGCAGATAGGCCGGCGTATTGGCAGGCGGGGCCACGTTCCATGAAAGAATTGCCAATACTTTTGGCAGCACGGGCTTGCGGTCACAACAGCGGCGTTTTTTCGGGTCGATGTTGATGGACACGGCATAACAGAGGTCTTCCTTGAATTTCAGATCATGCGCATTGAAGCTGGCCAGCCCGTGATCGACCCAGGTTCCGTCACCATAATCCAGGTAGAAGCGCACATATTCCTGCGATCCGTCTGTACAGGAATCGCCGGAAAACCCATTCGGCCGCTTGATCTCGACAATCGCGGTCAGAATATCACTGGCCGGATTGTGGCCAACACAGCTCAGTTCCTCATAGCTGGTGTTGCCGGCAATCAGTTCAACAGGCTCGGGCAGACCTTTGATGCCGAGATCCGAAAGATTACCAAAATAGTTGGGGTTACTGATCAGATGCAGCTTGAAGTTGAGGCGATGTTGGTGGATTTTGTCTTCTTTTTCCATTGGAATATTCCTTCTAAAAAACGAAAAGGCTGCGCGAAAAAATGCGCATGCTCGTAAGAAAATTCCGTGAGAGGTTGCTTTATACTAACAGAAATAGCGGTGAAAATCACCTGCTGGTCACGCATCAAACCATACTTCGGCTGTTATTTGCCGGTTGGCCGCGGCTTGTTGCCGACCTCAATCACCGGGCAACTGTTCCAGGGGGAGCATATACGGTCGGTCGATTTGCGATCTTTGGACGCAGGAACGGATATTTGGCCCCGCAACCCCGGTCAACAGGTGGATGTCTGACCGTTGCGCTCAGCACGCAATGCATTCATAAGCGTTGCAACGCTTGGCAATACATTGATGAAGTCGGCCAGCGAAGGATCGGCAAACCCCTGTGCGATCACATGATTGACAAGGTTTGTCAGCGGCTTCCAGTAATCGTTCACATTCAACAGAAAGATCGGCTTTCGGTGCAAGCCGATCTGGCGCCAGGTGAGCACTTCGAAGAACTCGTCCAGTGATCCGGCCCCGCCAGGCATAACCACAATGGCGTCCGAGTTCATGAACATGACCTTTTTGCGTTCATGCATGTTTTCTGTCACGATGAAGTGGGTAAGATCGCGTTTGCCGACTTCCTGTTGCAAGAGATGCACGGGAATCACACCAAATGTGTTGCCGCCATCGGCTTGGTTTGCTTGGGCAACAGCCCCCATCAGCCCCACATCCCCGGCGCCATAGACCAGCCGCCATTTTTCGCCCGCCAGGGCCCTTCCCAATTCTCTGGCGGCTTCAAGGAATGCCGGATCATTGCCGAAACGCGACCCACAGTACACGCAGACGGAATAGGCGGCTGGTGATGCGGGTTTTGGTTCTGGTCTGGACATTGTCAGAGGCTTTCACAGGGGCTTTCATTGCAAGCGTTTCACACCCGTGATAGCGAGGATGCCAAGGGCTGGCAACCAGGCTGGATGAGCTGATTTAGGTCGGGGGCCGCCAAAGGCCTGCGCAGACTGGGAATACATGGCATGACGAATAAAACCGGATCAGGGTCAAAGAGAAAAGGGCTGCTTTGGGGCTTGGCTGTTGTGGCATTTGGGCTGAATGCCTATCTGCTTTGGAACACGTACCGATCGGCACCGGACAGTGATACTGCAATGGCAGTTCCAGCAACGCCCGCGACCGAAAAACCGATACCCGCAGCCAGTGCCGAAAGTGGCACAGGCGAGGCGACACCCGGCAGCAGGGGCGTGACGGAGTCGGAGGTTGGCCAAAAGGCCGAGGTTGCCGATATGGAACAGCCTGTGCAAACGGCGGGGCCAGTTGCCGAAAACGGGTCCGAGGCATTGCCGCCTGAAGGTGCGGCCAATGGTTCGCCCTTGCCGGAAGATCGCGCAGCGGAAGGCCGTTCTGTTCAAACTGAAGCGGAAACCGCTGCCACCGAGGGCAATGCAGAGGCAATGATACCGGAAGCCGCGACGGCTCAACCCGTTATCCGTGAGGATACACCACAGTCTCTGACGGAAACCGACACCACCGCCCAGCCGGGTCAGGAACAGACGGCCGCAGTTGCGCCGCAGACACCTATGGAACCGGCCCCGGCTCCGGCCATCAATCCGGTCGTGCAGCCAAAGGCAGAATTCCTTGCCCCGGCATTTGACGTTGTCCGGGTGGATGCGGAAGGGGGCGCCCTGATTGCGGGTATTGCAGAACCGGGGTCCAGGGTTGTGGTCTTGCTTGACGGCAAGGAAGTGGCCCAGGCAGACGCCGACCGTAAAGGCAAATTTGTCGTTCTGTTTTCCATTGCGCCGTCGGATCGGGCCCGGCTTGTTTCCTTGCGTGCGCAAAAGGCTGGAGGTGAGGCTGTTCCATCAACGGCAACCGTGATTCTGGCCCCTGTGATTCTGGCCCCTGCCGCCAAACCCGCCACGACGGCCACCCAAACGGCCCCGGGAATAGCGGAACCGCCAACGGCGCAACAGGCTGCCGACTCCGGTGCAGATGTGCCCTTGGCATCCGGCCAGACAGCCCAGGGAAGTGCGCCGGCTGCGCAAGAGGGTGGAACGCGTTTGGCGGAAAATACGGAAAATACCTCGCCGGAGACGCAGGTGGCCGGAACGGCCGTTCCGCCGGCCGCTACAGCGCCTGAAAGTGCCAGTGAACCGGCAGGGACAGTTCAGGCGGAAAATCCGCCGGTTTCGCAAGAGGTTGCCGGACTGTTGCCAGACGATACGCTCGAAACGGATGTGCCGGCAACCGTGGTCGAGCCGGAGAGTACCCCGAATGCCCCGGCGGTTTTGATGGTTGATGAAGAAGGCGTGCAAGTGCTTCAGCCAGCGGTGCCGTCTTCTGCGGACTCGGTGGTGATTGATGCGATTACATATGATGATGCCGGTGAGGTTGAGCTGTCCGGACGCGGTACGCAAAACGGCATTGTTCGCGCTTATCTGAACAACAGGCTTGTACAAAGCGGGCGCGCCAATGCCGATGGAATATGGCGGCTTCCTTTGACAGGGGTGGCGGCTGGCATCTATCGGTTGCGGATTGATCAGGTCAATGACAGCGGCAAAGTGATGTCGCGCGTTGAAATTCCGTTCAAGCGGGAATCAAGCGAGGTTCTGGCGCGCGCGGCTGAACAGATTGCCGCGAGCGGATCTGCCGCAGAAAACGCCACCCCCCCCGGTGTCGGCCCGGAGGAGCAAACCGCCACCTTGCAGAATGAGGCGCAGCAAACCGTGGAAAACCTGCCGGCTGCACAGCCAGGACAAGCAGAACCCGAAAAAACAGACACGGCCATGAAAACACCCGAAGATTTATCCATTGCAGGCACTCTGGAATCGGCACGTCCAAAGGATGAGGCAAAAAGGCCGCGGGTGAATGTTGTGACTGTCCAGCCGGGGTTTACCCTCTGGCAGATTGCGCGTGAAAACTATGGCGAAGGGGTTCTTTATGTCCGGGTCTATCAGGCCAACCGCGACCAGATACGCGATCCGGATCTCATCTATCCCGGTCAGGTCTTTACGGTTCCGGATGCAGAATGAGGATCATGTTCAGATGGGCAAATGCAAATGGCGGGATGACCCTTGCAGCAATCATTCAACAGATAACACATCACCTCTCCCAGATGCGCATAGTTTACAGTGTAATGTGCATATCTTCCCTGCCGCCGAACATTGATCAGCCCGGCATTCTCCATGGTGTTCAGGTGGAATGACAGGCGCGACGCCGAGGCATGGACACGTTTTGCGATCTCACCCGCCGGCAACCCGGCCTTGCCCTCGGGGACAAGCAGGCGCAATATATCAAGCCTTGTTTCATTTGCCAGAGCGGCAAGGGCGGTGAGGGCTAGACTCTTCTTCATAGTTCAATTACTCATGAAACGTTGAAATAACCTCTAGCAGGGATCAGATCACGCGGCAAGCTTTGTTCGGTTCCACCCCTGCCAGCACAAAAGGATAGCTTGATGCGGCACACGATTACAAAAGCTGACTTTACAGCTGAAGATCGCCGTCGCGGTTGGCGAACAATACGCCGTGTTGCACCGTATCTCTGGCCAAAAGACCAACCCTGGATCAAACGCCGGGTTGTGGTTGCAATGCTGTTGCTGCTGGTGTCAAAACTGGTCGCCGTGACAACACCGTTCTTTTACAAGGCCGCGGTGGATGCCCTCGCAGGTGACACACCTTCAGCGGCCTGGGTCATGGGGGCGGGTGCTGTCGGGCTGACGGTTGCCTATGGAATGGCGCGGTTGATGACAGTGGGCTTGCAACAGTTGCGCGACGTTGTTTTTGCCAAGGTCGGACAGCGCGCGTTGCGCCAGTTGGCTCTGGAAACATTCCAGCACATTCACCGGCTTTCCATGCGCTATCATATTACACGAAAAACCGGAGGGCTGAGCCGTATCATCGAGCGCGGCGTAAAGGGGGTGGAGTTCCTGTTGCGGTTCATGCTTTTCAGCATGGGGCCACTGGTTCTCGAACTGTTGATGATCTCGGTCATTCTGTATTTTGTATTTGATATCTGGTATTTGGCCGTGGTTGTTGTCACCATATGGGCCTATGTCTGGTTTACTTTCAAAGTCACGGAATGGCGGGTGAAAATCCGCAAGCAGATGAATGATCAGGATACCGAAGCCAACCAGAAAGCAATCGACAGCCTGCTCAATTTCGAAACGGTAAAATACTTTGGCGCAGAGGCGCGCGAGGCAGCCCGTTATGACGCGGCAATGGCAGGTTACGAGCAAGGCGCATTGAAAACATCCTATTCACTGGCTTTTCTGAATTTCGGCCAGTCGGTGATCATCACAACCGGGCTGGTCGTGGTCATGGTTCTTGCCGCCATCGGTGTCCAGAAAGGTCAACTGACAGTCGGTGATTTCGTGATGGTCAACGCCTATATGGTTCAGATTACCATGCCGCTGAATTTTCTTGGCACGGTTTACCGCGAGATACGGCAGTCGCTGGTCGACATGGCGGAAATGTTCGATCTGCTGGAGCAGCCGGCGGAAGTGGTTGATAAACCTGATGCCAAACCACTGGTTGTGACCAACGGAGAAGTGGCGTTCGATGACGTCTATTTCGGCTATGAAGCGGCCCGCCCGATTTTGAAGGGGGTCAGTTTCCGCGTTGAAGGCGGGCGGTCGCTGGCTATCGTCGGCCCATCGGGCAGCGGAAAATCGACAATAGGCCGGTTGCTGTTCCGGTTCTACGATGTCACGGGCGGTGCCATTCGGATTGATGGTCAGGACATTCGTGATGTGACCCTTGAAAGCCTGCATGCGGCCATCGGCGTCGTTCCGCAGGATACGGTGCTGTTCAATGATACTGTCTTGTATAACATCGCATACGGTCGTCCTGATGCGACCCGAGAGGAAATCGAGGCGGCGGCCCGCGCGGCAAAGATCCATGATTTCATCGTCAGTTTGCCGGACGGATATGAAACAACTGTCGGGGAGCGCGGCCTGAAACTGTCTGGCGGAGAAAAACAACGGGTGGGGATTGCCCGCACCTTGTTGAAGAACCCGCCAATTCTTCTGCTGGACGAGGCCACATCGGCGCTGGACAGTGAAACCGAACGCGACATTCAGGAAAGCTTGCGCATGATGGGAAAAGGGCGCACCGTCATTACGATTGCGCACCGTCTGTCGACGATTGTTGATGCAGATCAGATCACGGTGTTGGAAAACGGCGTGGTGGTAGAGCGGGGAACCCACGAAGAACTGTTGGCGTTGAACGGTCGCTATGCAAGCATGTGGAAACGCCAGCAAGCCGGAGAGGAAGAGCCCGCCGTGGCCTGAAGATACTGGTGTCCGTAATCGCGGGGGAGCCACACCGCTCGACTATTGGCTGGAGCCTGGAGAGTACCCAGACTTACTCGGCTGCCTTGATTGGCGGCCCAGATCCTGACGTCTTTTCAATTCCGTCAGTGTCGCTGCTATCGCCTTCTTGGGGGCGGTGGTATTGGCCGTCAGTTGCGTGGTTGGCTCTGATTTCAAGGACTCGGCGTAAATCGGTCAGATTCAGGGTGCTGTTCTCTTCCACGGTTTCATCCATTGCATCCAATGAATCCAGAACGGCCTCGGGTTCTTTTGTCGTGTCGGTCCAGAGAATTTCCGGCGCCGTGATCCGTTTGGAGGCACGGCGCAGCGCCCGGTCGCGGGCCAGAATGCCATTCCGTCCCTGAACAAGCGCGGCAATTCCCGTGAGGATCCGGTAGGAGCCTTTTGAAAGCCATACACGCAGGGCCAGCATTGAAGGGGTGAAAATCAGCGTCAGAACCGTGGCAATCCCCAAACCGAAGACAACGGCCGTTGCCAGCGGTTTCCACCATAGGGAGGTCGGGCTGTCGATCGCATATCCCCCGGTGGCAAAATTCAGGGACAGGCCAAACATCATTGGCGCCAGTCCGGCCATGGTGGTGATTGTGGTCAGAAGCACCGGACGAATTCTGGCTTCGGCGGTGCGGGTGATTGCCTCAAGTTTCGGCATGTAACGCGAAAACTCCTGATAGGTATCAATCAGAACAATATTGTTGTTCACCACAATGCCGGCCAAGGCAACCACCCCGGTCCCGGTCATGATCATGGAGAATTTCTGCCCCATGACCAGCATGCCCACAAGAACGCCGGCGGTGGACAATACAACAGCCAGAAGCACCAGAATGGTGTCATAGAAATTATTGAACTGGGCCAGCAGAATGATGAACATCAATCCCAGTGCGGCGGCAAAAGCCTTGCCGAGAAATGCACCTGTCTTGGCCTGTTCTTCCTGATCACCGGTCCATTCCCAACTGACCCCTTCAGGCAGGGGTGTTTCATCCGTCAGCCATTTGGTCAGGGTCGCAATCCGCTCATTCGCGTCAATTGGCACAGTTTTGGGTTTGCCAGAACGATCCAGAACCGGCTTGCCATCCCTGTCTGTCAGGGTTTTTTGCAACCCCTTGGCTATGCCTGCCTTGACGTCGAACGACCGCTTCTGATCGACCCGGTCAATCTGCGCCAGCCGTTTGACCGGCGTACGGGTGATGAAATTGGCCAAGGGGATCTGGCCATCGCGCGTGGGCAGTTTAAGAGCGTCCAGCGTTGACAATACCCGGTCGTTTTCCGGTAACCTGACACGGATGTCGATCTCTTCATCCGAACTGTCGACCCGCATCGTATCCAGCAAGATGCCGCGCGTGACCAACTGCACCATTCCACCGGCCGTTGCGACATTTGCCCCGTAACGCCCGGCCTTTTCGACATCGACATTGATCTGCCAGTCAATGCCGGGAAGGGGCAGGGTATCTTCGATATCGACAAGGCCTTCTGTCTGTTCAAACTTGTGGCGCACCAAGAGCGCTGCTTTTGTAAGGGCCGTTGCATCGTCGCCTCGAAGGCGCAGATGCAACGGCTTGGCTGCTGCCGGTCCGCGCGAAGCGGCCAGTATTTCGGTTTTCAGGCCCGGCAGGGTATTCAGCCGCTTTTGCAGCTTGTTCAGGACAACGTTGCCATCCAGGTCCGGGTCGCCGGCCCGGTCTTCCCACGGGATCAGTTCCAGCTGGATCTGGCCGATGGTATCACGCGGGGCATTGGCGCCGCCCGTGTTTTGATTGAGGCCGCCCTTGCCGGCAAAGGCAAAGGCGGTCTTGATACCTTTTGTTGTCAGCACAATCTGTTCGGCCTGACGAACGGCAGCATCTTTTTCGGCCAACGACAGGTTTCCGCGCTGGCGCACATAAACGATGGCCTGTTCCGGTTCGGATTCAACAAAAAACTGGGTGCCTTTGTTGTTTTCCCCGTAATAGATGAAGATCGAGACCACCAATCCGACGACGATGGCGATTGATACGACCGGCATGAAAGGATTGCCGACGATGATATGTGTGAACCAGCCAAACAGCGAGCGCCGGTATCCGGCCCGTATCCTGCGGGGTCTGGGGGGCGGTTTGGCCGCGCCAATGGTGATTGATGCGGCAATTGCCGCGAACACGAACATGCCAGCGCCAGGCCAGATCCCGACATCGCGCCCGGTCAGATAAGCGGGGTTAAGGGTTTGCATGAGCGCAACAAAAAGAGCGGCAAGTGATGCAAGAACCAGAAGCCCCCTGATCACCCAGGGCAGGGGGCGCAGCCGATCTGACATATGTTCAAAAGCGCGCGACAGCCGGCCTGAAACGCCGCCCAGAACCGGCAGATAGACAAGTGCAACGACCAGGCTGGCAGAAAGAACAAAGATCAGGGTAATGGGCAACATGCCCATGAATTGCCCGGCGACGCCCGGCCAGAACAACATCGGCAGGAAGGCACAAAGCGTTGTCGCGGTCGAAGAAACAATCGGCCAGAACATTCGCTTGGCCGCTTCCACATAGGCATGCATGGGCCCGATGCCCTCCTTGATACGCCGGTCGGCATATTCGACAACGACAATTGCACCATCCACCAGCATCCCGACCGCAAGTATCAGGCCAAACATCACGATATTGGAAATGGTGATGCCCATCAGCGCAAGAAACGCAAAAGTAAGCAGGAATGAGGTGGGAATGGCAAACCCGACCAGCAGAGCGCTGCGGGTGCCGAGAGAGGCCAAAACCACGATCATGACCAGGGCAATGGCTGTCAGCACGGATCCTTCCAGTTGACTGACCATGCTGCCGACAACGCGGGACTGGTCATTGGAGGTTCCCATATGTACTGCGGCGCGCAGTTGTTCCGGCCAGTCAGCACGGGCTTTCTCAACTTCTTCGCGCACCAGTGCAGTTGTGTCCAGAAGGTTGAACCCCTTGCGTTTGACCACCTGCAATGCAACGGTTTTGTTGCTGTTGAAACGCGCAGTGCCCTTCCGGTCTTCAAATGTCAGGCGGATATCGGCCAGATCCCCCAAGGTTATCACCCTGTCGCCGTTGGTTTTGATTGGCAGGGCAAAAACGTCTCGGGGACTGTCAAAAGAAGAAGGTATCTTGACCGAGAAGGCCCCTCCGGGTGTTTCAACCTCGCCGGCAGGAATCAGCAGGTTGTTCTGGGTAACAACATTGATCAGTTCACCTGCGGTGACATTGTAAGCTTCCAGGCGCAAGGGATCTATGATCACCTCAACCATCTCATCGCGTTTCCCGGCCAATCCGGCCTCAAGTACCGGCTCAAGTGCCTCTATCCGGTCTTGCAACTCGCGGGCGACACGCTGCAGGGTCCGTTCAGGGACATCGCCTGTCAAATCAACGATGATGATCGGGAACTGCGAAAAATTGATCTCGGTGATCGAATATTTCTCGGCCCCATCGGGAAACTTGGCCTCGACCTTGTTCATCTTGTCACGCACATCGGCGATGATCTGGTCTTTGTTCCAGCCGTATTCAAATTCCAGTGCGACACCACCATAGTTTTCGGCTGCCGTGCCGCTGATTTTCTTCAGCCCGTCAAGGTCGGAAAGTTCGGTTTCCATCGGTTTGACGACCAGCTTTTCCGAATCTTCGGCTGAAATGCCGGGAAAAGGCACGGAAATGAACAGAGCCGGAATCTCGATATCCGGCTCCCCCTCTTTGGGAAGGGTGAAATAGGCCGCGCCCCCGGCGATGAGTGACAACAGAATGAATGCCAGGACCATCCGCGCCCTTGCGGCGGCCCAATCAACGATTCCGGTCATTTGGCCGCCTCCTGCCAGGTTACCGATACCTTCACACCATCCACGACATATTCCTGGCCCGAAATGATCACATCGGCCTTGTCTGGCAGCCCGCCCAGCCATACGCCGTCGGTTGTATCGCGGAGCAATTTGACCGGGGCGAAACGAACCGTATTGTCCTTGTCCACCAGCCGCAGGCCAAGACTACCCTCATCGTTGAGAGTGAGGGCGGATTGCGGCAGAAGATGTGCCGATTTGGCATCGGTCTGGATCAGGATTTCAGCCGTCTGGCCGGACCGCAATGAAAGCTCGGCGTTTTCGACTTCTATTTCCACCCGGAATGTCCGGGTCAGCGGGTCGGATCTGCGGGCCAGAAAGCTGACACGACCGACGACATTCTGCCCCGCTGCCATGCGCCCCGCCGCCATGGCGCCGATCTTGATGCGGCTTACATCCGTTTCCGGCACGAATCCGACCAGTTTGATCGGATCAAGCTGAACAATGGTTGCGCATGGGGCACCGGGTTGCAGCAGGCTTCCCCGTTCGGCCGTATCGGTTTCCAGTATGCCGGAAAAAGGGGCGCGTATTTCCAGGTTCTCGATTTCGGTCTCGGCCGCTTTTACGGCAGACAGTGCAGATTGCAGCGCCGCTTTGGCCGAAGCCGCGTGCGTTTGCGAAGCATAGCCCTGATCCATGAGCTTGCTTGCTGCGGTAAAATTGATCTGGGCTTCGGCCAGTCTTGCCTTGGCTTCGGCCAGGCGCGCGGGCCGCACACCGGGATCCAGGCGACACAAAACATCGCCCTTCTCGACAAGGGTGCCCTTGTCGGAACGCTCGGAAACAACCCGTGCCGAGGTTTCGGCCTTTACATCTATGCGGCGTGATTCTTCGGTCTGACCACGCAGCAAAACGGCATCGTCAACGCTTTGCGCCAAAGAATGGACGGCAACAACGGAAACGATTGGCGCAGATTCGCCGTCGGCCTTGGACTGACCCCCGTTTTCGGCCACCGATTGTGCCTCCGGTTCGGCAGCGCGGCCGGAAAACTCGAACAAAGTCTCGCGCTCAAATATGAACAGGTAGAGAAACAAGGTGACCAGACCGGCGGTCAAAATGGAAAAGAACTTCATTCAATGCACCTGTTTCACAGGAAAAACCCAACTGCGTCTTCCAGATTATCCAGAGGCCCGATTTCCACCGCGGTTTTTCCTGTATGTCCGGCGGACTGAACCATTCAGTTCAGTTTAGCCAATTTTCCGGACAGGTGCAAGCATACAAACGGCTTCTTGCTCTTGGGGTGTTAGCGGGCCTTGGCAAGGATGCTTGCTTCGGGGTAAGAGAGGGCAGACCGAAGTGTTTGCGGGCAAGCACGAAATCGGTTGGCACAGGCGGAGGCTCGGGTGAGCAATAACGACAGTTTCATTGAAGAAGTGACCGAAGAGGTCCGGCGCGACAAGCTTTTTGCCTTGATGCGGCGGTATGGATGGATCGCCATTCTGGCCGTTGTTCTGTTGGTGGGGGGCGCGGCCTATAACGAATGGCGCAAGGCAAGAAATACGGCTGCTGCAGAAGCATTGGGTGATGCGCTGATTTCGGCCCTGGATGAAACAGATCCGGCGGCCCGCCTTGCTGCGCTGGAAAAAATAGACGCAAAGGGCGATGCGCGTATTGTCGTTGCGCTGATGCAGGCCTCGGCGGCGCAGACAGCCGGGCAGCCTGAGACTGCGGAAAAACTGCTGCAATCCATCGTGAACGACAGCACTGCACCACAGATCTACCGGGATATGGCCCAGCTTAAAACGGTGATGATGCTCGGCCCGGATATGGATAAGGACAGGCGATTGGAGGCCTTGAAATCTCTGGATGTCGCCGGGGCACCTTACCGTCTGCTGGCCGAAGAACAACTGGCAGTGATTGACATTGAAAACGGCGACAAGAAGGCTGCGATAGCCCGCCTTCAGGATATTTATGCGGATAGCGAAGCTTCGGCGGCAATGCGCCAGCGTATTTCGCAATTGATTGTAGCACTGGGTGGGGAACTTGAGACCTCGTGATCATGAGGTGTCTGGAGGCAATTGTGAGCAGTATCGGTACGAGCCGGGGAACGGGATTTAAATTGAGCAATCACAAAATCTTTGCACGTTGCACGAAAGGCGTTGCTGTTTTCTTTGCCGCCGGTGTTTTGGCCTCTTGTGCTCAGCGGGAGCTTATTCTGCCCGGTGAAAGACTGGATTTGCGTGCCCCCCTGGATACGGGTGTTAAGACAGGTGAAGATGCGGCCAAAGAGGGCGCCGCTGACGCCAGCCCTGAGAATAGCAATAGAGCGCTGCCGATCAAACTACCTGCTCAGGTCAACCATACAGAATGGCCGCAGCGCTATGGAAATTCCATGCACCGTGTGGTTCATCCTGCCTTTTCTGCATCACCGGTGCATTTGTGGGCGGCTTCAATCGGGTCAGGTGAATCGCGCAAATATCGCATCACCGCCGATCCCGTTGTGGCAGACGGGCGCATTTTCACGCTGGATTCCCGCTCTACCGTCATGGCGCATTCCGCCGGTGGCGATTCGTTGTGGAGCGCGGATGTAACCCCGGCCAGTGACAAGACGGGCGACGCATCAGGTGGTGGGTTGGCTGTCGCGGGGGATACATTGTTTGTAACGTCCGGGTTTGGACAGCTGGTCGCGCTGGACGTCAAAACAGGGAAACAGCGCTGGGTGCAAAAGCTGGATTCATCGGCCACAGGTGCTCCGGCGGTGCGCGATGGCTTGGTTTACGTGGTTTCGCGTGACAATCGCGCCTGGGCAATCGAGGCGAAAAATGGACGCATCCGCTGGGAATTGCCCAGCGTTCCTGCTGAGGCGGTCATGATCAACGGTGCGGCGCCTGCGGTGACAGAGAAATTCGTGATATTTCCCTTTGGCAACGGGGAATTGACGGCTGCGTTCCGCAAAGGCGGGGTTCGTATCTGGCGCACCCCGGTTGCGGGCCACAGGCGCGGCAGGGTTTACGCCTCGATTCGCGATATTACCGGCGATCCCGTGGTCGTCGGTGATGTGGTTTACGCCGGCAATGCGGCCGGTCGCGTCGTGGCGCTGAAGCTCGGCAGTGGCGAACGGATATGGACCGCCGACGAAGGCACCTACAGCCCGGTCTGGCCAACTGGCGGGTCGGTTTTTCTGGTGTCGGATCAGGATGAACTGGTCCGGCTGGATTCTGCAACAGGTGAAAAAATCTGGTCAGTCCAGATGCCTTACTTTACAAAAGAAAAACCCAAAAAGTGGAAAACGATAACGGCCCATTACGGACCGGTTCTTGCCGGTGGCCGATTGATTGTTGCCTCTTCTGACGGGTTGATACGGGCGTTTGATCCAACGGACGGCAGCCTGATGGCGACTTATGATTTGCCCGGAGGGGCGACGACAAACCCGGTAATCGTCAATGGCACCTTGTATGTGGTGTCGACCAAAGGGCAATTGCACGCCTTTCGCTAGAAAACAGGCTTTTACCGGATGTCCGTTTGCTGTATGCGGGCCGCTTGAGTTCAGGCAGGAGTCGGAAATGAGCTTTACCCTTGCCATAGTTGGCCGGCCGAATGTAGGCAAGTCCACGCTGTTCAATCGCCTTGTCGGAAAACGGCTGGCGCTGGTGGATAACCAGCCAGGCGTCACCCGCGATTTGCGCGAAGGTGAGGCCCGGCTGGGTGATTTGCGCTTTAGCGTGATTGATACAGCCGGGCTGGAAGAGGCCACGGACGAAAGCCTGCAAGGCCGCATGCGGCGATTGACGGAACGAGCCGTGGAAATGGCGGATGCCTGCCTGTTCATGATTGATGCGCGGGCGGGAGTGATGCCGGCGGATGAAATCTTTGCCGATATTCTGCGCAAGAAGAATGCACATGTCTTTCTGGCCGCGAACAAGGCCGAAGGCCGGGCGGCGGATGCCGGGGTACTGGACGCCTACAGCCTGGGGCTGGGAGAGCCGATCCGGCTGTCAGCCGAGCATGGAGAAGGGCTGAACGACCTTTATTCGGCGCTGATGCCGCTCGCCGATGAATTTGCCGAGCGCAACAAGGATGACACGCCACAAACGGATGTCGAGCTTGCTGAAGCCGACTCGGACGAAACCGGGAATGTTGATATAACGCCGACCGCTGACAAACCTTTGCAGGTGGCAGTTGTCGGTCGCCCGAATGCTGGAAAATCGACGCTGATCAATACGTTGCTGGGCGAAGATCGTCTGCTGACCGGCCCCGAAGCCGGTATCACCCGAGATGCGATTTCCGTTCAGATGGATTGGGGCGGCACACCGGTACGGTTGTTTGATACCGCTGGTATGCGCAAAAAGGCCCGCGTGCAGGAAAAGCTGGAAAAGCTTTCGGTTTCTGATGGGTTGCGGGCGGTGAAATTTGCCGAAGTGGTGATTGTCCTGCTGGATGCGGCGATCCCGTTCGAACAACAGGATCTGAGAATCGCGGATCTGGCCGAACGCGAAGGTCGTGCGGTTGTGGTGGCGGTCAACAAATGGGATGTTGAACCGGAAAAACAGAAAAAACTCAGGGATTTGCGGGAATCTTTTGAGCGGCTTCTGCCGCAGTTGAAAGGGGCCCCGCTGGTGACAATATCGGCCAAGACCGGGCGCGGGCTGGATCGCCTGCAAGCGGCCGTCTTGCGCGCCTATGACATTTGGAACCGGCGTATCCCGACCGCCCGGTTGAACCGCTGGCTGGCAGATATGGTTGAGGCGCATCCGCCGCCGGCCCCGGCGGGGCGGCGGATCAAGCTGCGCTATATGACGCAGGCCAAAACCCGGCCACCGGGGTTTGTCGTCATGTGCTCTGTTCCCGAAAAACTGCCGGCAAGCTATTCCCGCTATCTTGTCAATGGCTTGCGTGAAGCTTTTGACATGCCAGGAACGCCGATTCGCCTGCATATGCGCAGCCAGGCCGAGCAGAACCCGTATAAGGATCGGAAGAAATCCGTTCCCAGCCGGCTGCGTAA
>JALSRG010000117.1 GCA_026984915.1 Marinosulfonomonas sp.
ATAGGGCATGTCGATCATATCGAACGGCGCCTTGCCCGCGTGGCTGCTGGCAAAGGATGAATGGCCCTGCGGGTGCCAGTCCTGCGTCAGGATAATGGCGTCAAAATCCCCCATCATCGCGTTGATCCGCGGGATGATTTGATCCCCCTCGGCCACAGCCAGCGCCCCGCCGGGACAGAAATCGTTTTGCACGTCGATGACGATCAGGGCGTTGGGCATGGGGGTTCCTCCTGTTGGAAAGGATCGCTAGAAATCCAGATTTTCCACATTCAGCGCGTTTTGCTGGATGAATTCGCGCCGCGGCTCGACCACATCGCCCATCAGTTTGGTGAACAGATCGTCGGCCTCGGCCAAGTCCTCAATCTTCACTTGCAGCAAGGTGCGGGAGTCTGGATCGAGTGTGGTTTCCCACAGCTGATCCGGGTTCATTTCGCCCAAACCCTTGTAGCGTTGCAGCGACAGGCCCTTTTCACCCTCTTTCAGAATGGCGTCCAGCAGTTCGGTCGGGCCGTGGATCAGAATTTCACGCTCTTTGCGAACCAGTTTGGCCGGGGCGCTGTACACCTCCTGCAGGCTTTCGGTCATGGTGCCGAAACGGTGTGCCTCACCTGAACGCAGCACGGCTCCGTCCAGCACACGCACCTCTTCGACGCCGCGCAAGATGCGCGCCAGCCGGATACCGTGATCCTGGGTCGGCCGGCCCTGCCAGCCGCGTTCATATTCAACCGCAATCAGATCAAGCCGGCGGGCGATAGTATCGGCAGTTCCCTGCAGATCCTTTTCCACCTGGCCAGGCAGAAACGCGCCTGAAATAGCGGCCTGTTCAAGAATATGGCGCGGGTAATGTGTTGGAAACGCATCCAGAATCCGGCGAACCTGGCGGGCGGCATTGACCACCCGTTTGAGATCCTCGCCGCTGATCTCTTCGCCACTGGCCAGGCGCAGCACGGCCCCGTCAATACCCATGTCGATCAAGTAATCCTCTAATGCGGCCTGGTCTTTCAGGTAGACCTCGGATTTGCCACGGCTGACCTTATACAGCGGCGGTTGCGCAATATAGAGGTAGCCGCCCTCGATCAACTCGGGCATTTGCCGGAAGAAGAACGTCAGCAACAGCGTGCGGATATGGGCGCCGTCAACATCGGCATCAGTCATGATGACGATCTTGTGGTAACGCAGTTTGGAAATGTCGAATTCATCGCGGCCAATGCCGGTGCCCAGCGCCATCACAAGGTTGCCGATTTCCTGACTGGCAAGCATCCGGTCAAACCGGGCGCGTTCGACATTCAGGATCTTGCCGCGCAGGGGCAGAACGGCCTGTGTCATCCGATCGCGCCCCGTCTGGGCCGAACCGCCGGCGCTGTCACCCTCGACCAGAAAGACTTCGGTTTTCGACGGATCTTTCTCCGAGCAATCCTTCAGCTTCCCGGCCAGAAAATTCACATCCATCGCGGTTTTGCGACGGGTCAGTTCGCGCGCCTTGCGGGCGGCTTCGCGGGCGTGCGCCGCCTCGATGATCTTGCCGACGATCATCTTGGCCTCGGTCGGGTGCTCTTCGAACCATTCACCCAGCTTTTCGCTGACCTGGCTTTCGACCACCGGGCGCACCTCGGAACTGACCAGTTTGTCCTTGGTCTGACTGCTGAATTTCGGGTCGGGAACCTTGACCGACAGAACGGCCGTCAGCCCCTCACGCGCATCATCGCCGGTAAAGCTGACCTTCTCCTTTTTCGCGATGCCGGAAGACTGCGCATAGTTGTTGATTGTACGGGTCAGCGCCCCGCGAAAACCGGCCAGATGGGTGCCGCCATCACGCTGCGGTATGTTGTTGGTGAAGGGCAGAACGGTTTCATGGTAGCTGTCATTCCACCACATGGCGACTTCGACAGTCATGCCGTCTTTTTCACCCCTGATAAAAATCGGCTCGTCAATCAGCGGGGTTTTTGATCGGTCGAGATAGCGCACGAACTCACGGACGCCACCCTCATAAAACAGTTCAATTTCAATGGGTTCCGGTGGCCGCTCATCCCGCAGAATGATCCGCACCCCGGAATTCAGAAAAGCCAATTCACGCAGCCGGTTTTCAAGCGTTTTCAAGTCGTAATCAAGGTTGGAGAATGTCTTGGTCGATGCAAGAAAGCGCACCTCGGTACCCTTCTGCCCATTGGCATCGCCGACCACCTTGAGATGCTCAACCGTCTCACCGCCCTCGAACCGGGCGCAGTGCTCCTTGCCGTCGCGCCAGATACGCAGTTCCAGCCAATCAGACAAGGCATTTACCACCGAAACACCCACGCCATGCAGGCCGCCAGAGACCTTGTAGGAGTTCTGGTCGAACTTGCCGCCAGCGTGCAACTGGGTCATGATGACTTCGGCGGCCGAGACGCCTTCTTCCTCGTGGATTCCGACCGGAATTCCGCGGCCGTTATCGCAGATCGAAACCGAGGAATCCGCGTGGATTGTGACCGTGACACGGTCGGCATGACCGGCCAGGGCCTCGTCAATTCCGTTATCGACCACCTCGTACACCATGTGGTGCAACCCCGAGCCGTCATCGGTGTCGCCGATATACATGCCGGGACGTTTGCGAACTGCCTCTAACCCCCTGAGAACCTTGATGGAATCAGCACCATATTCTTCGAGATTCTGTTTGTCGTCTGCCATGCGCAATTTCCTCGTAAACTTACCCATTATATAGGTGATCCAAGACTGGTTGTCACGCGAATCACACAAGATTTAGGGGGTAAACAGCGACGCGAGCCCGGCCGGATAAAATAGCGGGACGGCCAGGGAACATATACCGGACAAGGCCGGCAGAGGCCGGATTTGCCCGGTGCGCGCCAAAAGCTGCCGAATCACGGTTAAGCAATTATTTCAATTGCAAACTTCTTGTATGGAAAGCGTATGGAAACCGTATGCATTCTGTACATACACCCGAGCCGTTTTCACCAGTTAATGCAGCGCGCGGTGGATTTTCCTTACAGCAGGTAAACAAATGACCGATCCGGGGCTGTTCAACACCCGCCCGACAACCACGCCTCCGCCCTGTCTGGCTGTTCAGGCCTTGTCAGAGATTGTTTCGCGTGACAGTGGACAAGCCACCCTTTTCGCCAACTTCCAGATAGATCGCCCGGTCGCCCAACGCATGGAACAATTCCGCCCCGGTTCCCGTCATCCAGGCCTGCGCCCCCAGAGTGCAGATTTCATCGTAAAGCGCGGCGCGCCGCTGGGCATCGAGATGGGCGGCAACCTCATCCAGCAGCAGGATCGGCGGCGCCCCCAACTGCGCCTTGAGCGCGCGCGCATTGGCAAGGATCAGCGATACCAGCAGGGCCTTTTGCTCGCCCGTCGAACAATCGCGCGCCGCGACATCCTTGGCCGCATAGACCGCGTAAAGATCGGCACGGTGCGGCCCGGTCAGGGTACGGCCGGCGGCGATGTCGCGCGTCCGGCCCTCGGCAAATCCGGCCCGGAGGGTTTGCTCATCCTGCGGCTGGTCCGGCACACCCTCGGGGCCAAGCAACGAAAGATCAGCCTTGGGGAAGTCTGTCTCGGCCTCGGCCTGGGCGGCTGAAAGCTGCGCAAGGGCCGCAAGACGGTTGGCATGTATCTGCGCCCCCGCCTGGGCCATTTGTGTCTCTAACGCACCATACCAGCCCGCATCACACTGCCCATCCTTCAGCAGCCGGTTGCGTTCGCGCATCGCCTTTTCATAGGTCAGAACGGCCTCGGCGTGGGCGGGTTCAAAGCTCATCGTCATGCGGTCAAGAAACCGCCGCCGGCCCTCGGCCCCATCGGCCCATAACCGGTCCATCGAAGGCACCAGCCAGAGGATACGGGCGATACGGCCCAGCGCCACCTGTGTTGCGGCCTTGCCATCTATGCGCTGGCTGCGCGACTGGCCCGGCTCGGCCCAGGTTTCGACCTCGTGCACCTGATGCAGGCTGTGCAGAACCGCCGAAACCTTCCAGCCCAGCGATTCCGGGCGGCGCACCAGATCATCGGTTGTGGCCCGCCGCAGGCCACGGCCGGGCGACAGAAGCGAAACCGCCTCGAGTATATTGGTTTTGCCGGCCCCGTTGGGACCATGGATTGCAACCGGACGATTTTCGAGATCCAGCCGCAGTACCGCATGCGAGCGAAAATGCGAAAGCGCCAGATGTTGCAGAAAAAGCTGGGTCACACCCGCATCGGCATCACGACATAAACGGCAGAGGTATCATTGCCTTCACGCATCAGGGTGGGATCACCGGAGGAATTGAACATGAACACCGCATTTTCGCGATCAACCTGATTGGCGATCTCCAGCAGGTATTTCGCGTTAAAACCGATTTCCAGCGGCTCATCCCCATAGGCCACGGCAAGTTCTTCCTCGGCTGCCCCGCTATCGGGTGCATTGACGGACAGGATCAGCCGGTCTTCGTCCAGTGCCAGCTTGACGGCGCGCGAACGTTCGGATGAAACGGTTGCCACCCGATCAACCGCCTTGGCAAATTCGGCCGCGTCCACCTCAAGCTTGCGGCTGTTGCCGACGGGGATGACGCGGGTGTAGTCGGGGAAGGTGCCATCAATCACCTTGGATGTCAGGGTGATGTCAGGCGTGGCAAAACGCACCTTGGTTTCAGAAACCGAAACCGCGATCTGCATATCATCATCATTCAGCAGTTTGCCCAGTTCGGCGACAGTTTTCCTGGGTACGATCACGCCGGGCATGTTTTCAGCCCCTTCGGGCAGATCTGCATCAATGCGGGCCAGCCGGTGCCCGTCGGTCGCCACGCAGCGCAGCACCTTGCGACCGTCGGCCTCGGCCACATGCATATAGACACCGTTCAGGTAATAGCGGGTTTCCTCGTTCGAGATGGCAAATTTGGATTTGTCGAACAGCCGGCGCAAAACCGGGGCCGGGGCGGAAAAGTTGGCGTCGTAATCCGATGAGGCCATGACCGGGAAATCTTCCTTGGGCAGTGTTGCCAACGAAAATTTGGACCGCCCCGCCTGCACCGTCAGGCGGCCCGAGGCCGGATCATCGGCCAACTGGATCAGCGCCCCGTCCGGCAGCTTGCGCACGATCTCGTGCAGCATCACCGCGTTCACCGTGGTTGCGCCGGCCTGTTCGACCTGCGCGTTGGTCTTGTCGACGACCTCGATATCCAGATCTGTTGCCCGGAACGACACCACATCACCGCTGGCCTCGATCAGAACATTGGCCAGAATCGGAATGGTGTTGCGCCGCTCGACCACCGATTGTGCTTGCGACACCGCCTTGAGAAGTGATGCGCGTTCGATACTGATTTTCATGTCCCACTCCTACAGGTCGCCGGGGCGCTGAAAGTAACCCATTCTGCGCCCGGCTCAAGCGTTTTTTCGACTGTTCAACTGTTTGGAGGGATCGTCAAGGCCGTTCATTCCTCAAGACTGCGCCGCAGCAGCTCCAGATCATCGGCGATCTGGCTGTCAGTGGACATCAGTTCCTCGATACGGCGCACCCCGTGCATGACAGTGGTATGGTCGCGCCCGCCAAAACGACGGCCAATTTCCGGCAGGCTGCGCGATGTCAGCTGTTTTGACAGATACATGGCAACCTGACGCGGGCGGGCAATGGTACGCACCCGGCGCGGGCCGATCATGTCACTCAGCCGGATATTGTAGTGGTCCGACACCTTGCGCTGAATTTCATCAATGGTGATCTTGCGGTCAGAGGCGCGCAGGATATCGGCCAGGCAATCCTGGGCCAGTTCCAGCGTGATTTCACGCCCCACCAGAGAGGCAAAGGCAAACAGCCGGGTCAGGGCGCCCTCAAGCACACGGACATTGGTGGAAATCCTGTGCGCCAGAAACTCGAGCACGCCATCAGCCAGTTCCAGATCATCATAGAGTTTGCGATGCGCGGCCACCTTTTGCTGCAGAATGCCCAGACGCAGCTCATAATCGGTCGGATGCAGATCGGCCACCAGACCACACTGCATGCGCGATTTTATCCGGTCTTCCAGATCCTTGATCTCGCCGGGGGCGCGATCGGCCGAGATGATGATCTGCTTGTTCTGGTCAACCAAAGCGTTGAACGTGTGAAAGAATTCTTCCTGGGTTGAATCCTTGCCGGCAATGAACTGCACGTCATCGACCATCAGCACATCGACACTGCGAAACAGTTCCTTGAAATCCATCATCTTGCGTTCCCGCAGGGCCTGGACAAACCGGTACATGAACTGCTCGGCGGAAATATAGACGACATTCAACTCGGGATTGCGGGTTTGCAGCTCGTGGGCGATGGCCAGCATCAGGTGGGTTTTGCCCAGCCCGACCCCACCATAAAGAAACAGCGGATTGAAGGTGACAGGGCCGCCTTGCGAGACACGTTTGGCGGCTGCGTGGGCCAGTTCGTTCGGCTTGCCGACGATGAAGCTGTCGAATGTGAATCTGGGGTCCAGCGGCGCCCTGGGCAAGCCTGAAGCATTGCCCGCATTCAAAGGCTTTTTCCCTGCCGGCGGATTTTTTGCCGGAATGACCCGCTCAGCGGATCTGGCCGGCACATTGAAGGCAATTCTGCTGACAGATTCACCAGATGCGTTCATCAGGTGCTTGATCTGATCACCGAAATTCCTGGAAACCCATTCGCCGATAAACTGGGTTGGCACCGAAAATGTTGCCACACCATCATTCAGGTCTGAAAATTCCAGCGGATCTATCCAGGTTACGACATTGTTTTTCCCTATCGATTTCTCGAGTTCGGTTTTGATCTTGCCCCAAGTCGCATCTGTCATTCTTTAACCTATCCCAATTATCACTGTTATGGCCCCCGATACTGGCAGGCCTGCCGACTTCGGAACCCCCCGGTGCCAGCACCCTCTGCAATTCCGACGCCTTTGACCGGGGCCGCTTTTCGTCAGGCAACAGAAAACCGCTCGGGCCCCGAACGGGCCATTCAGGTATTCCGTAACGCCAAGACAGCGCGGGTTTGTGGACAAGCTGCGGCAAAGCTGAATTCGGGCTACATCACCGGCCCGATTCTTCTGATGGCCCTTATAAAAAAGGCCCGCCTGCCACGTGTCCCCCCAAGGACGATGTGAATCGCACAGGCAAGCTAGCAAGGTCTCTGCGGACGTTGCAACAGAACTTCGATCTTGACTCACGCTTTCGCGAAACGAATCTTTCGGCGTTGAAAATTTGTCAACAAAACCGGTAAAATTTCTGCACCCGCAAAGAAAAAGGGCACCGCCAAAGCCATGCCCTTTTCGATTTTCCGACGTATTTGCCGACTCAGCCGAGCGATTTGACCCGCGCTGACAGGCGCGACATTTTGCGCGCTACGGTATTTTTGTGAAACACACCCTTGGTGACGCCACGCATCAGTTCCGGCTGGGCGTTGCGCAATGCATTTGCGGCAGCCTCTTTGTCACCAGAGGCGATTGCCTCTTCGACTTTGCGCAGAAAAGTACGGATGCGCGACCGGCGCGCTTTGTTGATTTGAAAACGGCGCTCGTTCTGACGGGCACGTTTTTTTGCTTGGGGCGAATTGGCCATGTATCGTTTTCCCGCTTTTTGGGGTACATAAATCTGAATTCGGGCTTCTAGGCCCGACTCGGCGGCAAGTCAACGGCTTTGCGCGAAGTTTCTGCTATTTGTCGCGAAACTGCGGCTCACGCTTTTCAAGAAAGGCGTTCATGCCCTCTTTCTGGTCTTCCGTGGCAAACAGGGACTGGAACAGCCTGCGCTCAAACAACAGACCTTCGGCAAGGGTCGTTTCATAAGACCGGTTGACCGCCTCTTTGGCAGCGCGCGCCGCCAGCATGGATTTTTCCGCGATCTTGCCGGCCGTATTCAATGCATCTTCCAGCAGTTTCTTTGCCGGCACGATCCGGCTGACCAGCCCCGAGCGTTCTGCCTCTTCGGCATCCATGAACCGCCCCGTCAGGTGCATTTCCATTGACTTGGATTTGCCGACGACCCTGGTCAGCCGCTGGGTGCCACCGATGCCGGCAATAACGCCAAGATTGATTTCAGGCTGGCCAAATTTCGCATTGTCCGCCGCAATAATGAAATCGCACAACATGGCAAGTTCACAGCCGCCGCCCAGCGCATAGCCGGAGACGGCCGCTATGATCGGCTTGCGGATGTTTCTGATAATTTCGCCTTCCGGCCCGAACAGATCGGCGTTGAAAACCTCGACAAAGGATTTTTCCGCCATTTCCTTGATATCGGCCCCGGCCGCAAACGCCTTTTCCGAGCCGGTCAGAACGATGCAGCGCACCTTGTCATTCTTGTCTGCACATTGCAGGGCGTCGGTCAGTTCACCCAGCAGTTGCGTATTCAGCGCATTCAGCGCATCCGGCCGGTTCAGTCTGATAAGGGCAACGTGGTCTTCTATTTCGACAATGATTGTCTCGTAAGCCATGGGTCGGGCCTGTGTTGTTTCGGTTCAAGGGGATTGATTAGCACCCTGAACGTACGGTTCAAGCTATCTTTGACATTGCGGACAATAGAACGTCGAGCGGCCCGACTGTGTGATTCGGGCAATTTTTCCTTTGCAACCCTCGGTATGGCAGGGTTTTCCCGCGCACCCGTATACCCTGAAACTGTGTTGAAAATATCCCAGTTCCCCATCTGTCTGCCGGTAATCCCGCAGGGATGATCCACCCGAATCAATCGCCTCGGACAGAACAGTGCGCACAATGGGAACGAGCGCACGAATCTGCGCCCCGGCAATCTGGCCCGCCTTGCGCAGCGGGGAAAGGCCGGCGCGGTGCAGAACCTCGCACACGTATATATTGCCCAGACCGGCGACGACGCGCTGATCCAGCAATGCGGTCTTGATCGGCGTGTTGCGCGCGGCAAGTCTTTGCTGAAGGTAATCGCCATGGAAGGCATTGCCCAGCGGCTCGGGCCCCAGATTTTTCAGCAGGCGGTGGCTGTTGAGCTGATCGGTTGCACAAAGATCCATTGAGCCGAAACGCCGGGCATCATTAAAGACAACCCGCGCGCCGTTTTCCATGTCAAATATGACGTGATCGTGCTTTTGCGCCGGTCTGGCCGGATCGTCCGGCCCCAGACCAGAGATCAGCATCCGCCCGGACATGCCCAGATGAATGAGCAGCGTTTCCCCCGAGGACAGGTCTGCCAGAATGTATTTTGAGCGCCGGCGCAACTGCATCACCCGCTGTTGCGTGAGTCGCCCGGCCATGTTTTCCGGAAAGGGCCAGCGCAGATCCGGCCGGCGGACATCGGCAAAAAGGATGGTTTTGCCCTCCATGACCGGTTGCAAACCGCGGCGGACTGTCTCGACTTCTGGTAATTCCGGCATTTCGGGCCTTTCTGTTTCAGTGCCGCCATTGTATCGCCCCCATGGCTCCATATAAGAAGGCATGACAATAGAGAACGGCAAACATCATGAGCGAGCAAGACCAGAAAACCACCCATTTCGGATTTCAGACCGTTGCCGAGAAAGACAAGGCCGGAATGGTCCACGGGGTATTCACCAATGTGGCGTCGAAATACGATGTGATGAATGATGCCATGTCGATGGGCATTCACCGGATCTGGAAAGATGCGATGATGGATTGGCTGGCGCCGCAACCGGGGCAGAGGCTGCTGGATGTGGCCGGTGGCACGGGCGATATTGCCTTTCGCTTTCTCAAGCGGGCCGGGCAGGCGGACGCCACGGTGCTGGACATGACGGAATCGATGCTGATCGAAGGGGAACAGCGCGCCGAGGCCAGCCAGCTTTCGGACCGGCTGGAATGGGTTGTGGGCGACGCCATGGCGCTGCCGTTCAAGGATGGTACATTTGACGTCTATACAATTTCGTTCGGTATCCGCAATGTCACGCGGATTGCCGACGCGCTGAGCGAAGCCTTTCGCGTGCTGCGGCCGGGCGGGCGGTTGATGGTGCTGGAGTTCAGCCAGATACCGAATGAACTGATGCAGAAGGTCTATGATCTCTATTCGTTCAATGTTATCCCGCGTCTGGGCAAGCTGATCGCGAATGACCGGGATAGCTATCAGTATCTGGTTGAATCAATTCGAAAATTCCCCGATCAGGAGACATTCGCGCAGATGATCCGCGAGGCCGGATTCGACAATGTCAAATACCGCAACCTGAGCCTGGGTATCGCGGCGCTGCACTCGGGCTGGAAAATTTAGAGCATGCGCGGCCCCCATAATATCTGGCGGTTGATCCGCACCGGCGCCACGTTTGAGCGCACAGGCGCCATGACCGTGGTTCTGAATGCCATGGATGCGCCGACCCCGCTGCGCATTGCCGCCAGGGTGGTCGGCTGGCCGCTGAAATGGCTGGGCGTCAGGGGCGACCCGGCGATGCCGCCGGTCACGCGGGCCCTGACGGCCCTGGGCCCGGCCTATATCAAGTTCGGTCAAATCCTTTCTACCCGCCCCGATGTTGTTGGCGATGAACTGGCCGAGCAACTGACGGTGCTGCAGGATAAACTGCCACCCTTCCCGACCAGGGACGCAAAGAAAACGGTTGAAGACGAATTGGGCCGCCCGGTTGACGAGGTTTTCTCGGAATTCGGCGATGCGGTGGCAGCGGCCTCGATTGCGCAGGTGCACAAGGCGCGGCTGGTGGAAACCCAGGAAGAAGTGGCGGTAAAGGTGCTGCGGCCCGGCATCGAGCGTGCCTTTCGCAAGGACATCGACGCCTTTTATTTTGCCGCGTCAGTGATCGAATTTCTCTCGCCCGCATCGCGCCGCCTGCGGCCAGGTGATGTTGTGGCGCATTTTGACGGGGTTGTAACCGGCGAACTGGACCTGCGGATCGAGGCCTCGGCCAGTTCGGAATTTGCAAGCAACACCAGGGATGACGCGCATTTTCAGGTACCCGAAGCCCGCTGGGAGCTGTCCGGCAGACGCATGATGACGCTGGATTGGGCCGAAGGCATTCCGCTGGGCGATGTAAGCGCGCTGAAAGCTGCCGGGCACGACTGCAATGCGCTGGGCGAACAGGTGATGCAATTGTTCCTCAGCCATGCCCTGCGCGACGGCTATTTTCACGCCGACATGCACCAAGGAAACCTGAAGGTTGCCGATAACGGCGACATCATCGCCTATGACTTCGGCATCATGGGCCGGATTGATGAGTATACGCGCCGTGTTTACGCCGAAATCCTGTATGGGTTCATCCGGCGCGATTATCTGCGGGTTGCCGAGGTGCATTTCGAGGCGGGTTATGTGCCGGCAGACCGGGATGTGCACGAATTTGCCCAGGCGCTGCGGGCGGTCGGTGAGCCGATTTTCGGCGCCGACGCGACCGGCATTTCCATGGGGCGCCTGCTGCACTACCTTTTCGAGGTGACAGAACGGTTTGGCATGGAAACCCGCACCGAGCTTATCCTGCTGCAACGCACCATGGTTGTGGTCGAGGGTGTGGCACGATCGCTGAATGCGCATATCAACATATGGCAGGTGGCCCGGCCCATCGTTGAAAGCTATATCAAGCAAAGCATCGGCCCGCAGGCCCTGATGCGTGACCTGTTGCGCACGGCGCGAGTCCTGTCCCGGTTTGGCCCCCGCCTGCCGCAACTGGCCGAAGACGCCCTTATCCGACAATCGGAACTGCCACCGCCACCTGCCCGGAAATCTATCATGGCGCCCGTGGGATATGCCGTGCTGGGGGCCCTGGCCGGGGCGGGTGGCTACTGGGCCTTTCTGAATTTCTAGGACATGGCCCGAAAACCGCCACGGGAAACCTGCTGCATCAAACTGGATTTGCTCTAGGGCGTAGACCTATAAACCCTGCACCGCTGGCGCGAACGCTAGCCGGGCAAGCCGCCTGTATCGCCCTGACGCAGGGCGGTCACTTCTTCTGGTGTGACCCGAGATCCATTATCCAGAATCAGCACCGATTTCCCGTTTTGCTGGCGCACCTCGCGAACTGTGGAATAGGTTTCGGCGATGCTGGTTCCCAGCAACTTGCCCTCGCGATAGCTTTCCAGATTGAAGGAATACACGCCGGATTCAAACGGTGTGCCGTTGTCCTGCACGCCGGCCCAGAGGAGCGTTTCCTGCGAGGGGACCACTGGTAAACGCTGCACTTCGGCACCGGAGCTGTCATGAACGACCAGAACGGCCTGATCGGCCCCTTCGGCCGGATGCGGTGCAACCGTCAGCGGCTGCCCCCCGAACTTTGCCGGAACAGGCGCGCGCGCCTCCATTCCGACCCAACCGGCAAGTTGCGTCATCCCGCCGCCGCCCAGCCTGTCGCTGAGCGACTGGAGCAGATCATTGGTTCTGACCTGCTGTTCAACGCCCGAGAATGTTGCCAGTTGCGAGGCAAAATCCGACGATTCGATCGGTTTCAGGGGATCCTGATTTTGCATCTGCGCCGTGAGCATTCGCAGAAAGGTCTCGAAATCGGAGCTGAGTTCTTTTTTATCCTGGCCGAACGTTGCGCCGGGATTGGCCCCGCCGGGGGATGTTGCGGCCGGATTGGCGGATATTTCCATCTTCGGATCCTTTCATAATCGCAGATCAAGGTTATCGGTGCCCGCCAGGGCCAGATGAACCGGATCTGCCTTTTCACCTGGGTGCGTGATTGCTGCCCCGGCGGGTGGCAGATTGCCGAGCGCGCGGGCCGGGGCGGGATGCTGGCTGTTCTGCTGATTTTGCTGGCTGAACTGAAACTCTGTCTCACCATATCCCATGTTTCGGAATTCCTGCGCCAGCGCATGAATGTGGCGGCGCATCAGGTCGATTGTGTCGGGACGCTCGGCCACAATTGCAACCGACATGCCTGAATCACCCAGCGAAATGGTGAGCCGGACATGGCCCAGTTCCTCGGGATTGAGCGAAAGCTCAACCGGGCGATCGGGCAGATGCCCCGCCGCCGCCGCGATCTGACGGGCGGCATGATGCGCCAGAGCAGGCGCGTGTTGCAGAGCCGACGGGGGGGTATGCGCCGGCATTTTCAGCCTTTGGTCAAGGATGGCTGGGTTGAATTCCGAGCCTGTTTCAGGCGTGTCGGCCACGGGGTTGATATCATCCTTCGCAACCGTCGCGGGCTGTTCCGCGGTGATTTCGCTATCTGATCGGCGCAGCCCCCCTACGGCCCGCACGACCGTATTGTCGCCGTCGGAAGCGCGGTTTCCTGGGGGTTCCCGGCCCTGAACTGCCATTGTCTGCAGGTTTTGCAGTGCAGCCACCGCCCCGGTTTGCGGCGTTGTCATTCGTGGCTGAACCGGCGTTTGAGCCTGTGTCGGTCCGTCGTCCGGCGCTGGAACGCCTGTAACCGTGCTTGCGGGATCTGTTTTGTCCGTCTCCTTTAACGCAGGGGGCAGGTTGTGGCTGACCGTGCTTTCAGGACTTTTCCCGGAATTGCGCGGAGTTGAAACGAACGGATCAGCCGTCAACTGATTGTGTTGCACAACGTTTGAACTGCGCAGCCGCGAAACCCCGTCGTCGCGCCGTATTGGCTGATTTTGCTGCGGCTGGGCAACCTTGGCCGGCACCGCCTGTCCGCTCGGATGAGTGAACGGGGCGATACCGGAGGGTACAGAAAATGCCGGGCCTTCTTTGGCCGGGGCGGAACGACGACCTGTCGTGTCGCCGGATTCTGCCGGCGCGTGCTGATCTTTCACTGCTTTCTTCTCAGGATGGGGCCGCGCAGTGGCGAGCCCCTGCGGCGCAGCCCTGACAACAGCGGCATCCGGTCGCCTGTTTCCAGGCTGATCATCCCCTTTAGCCGTTGCGGGTGCAGGCATCTGGCCTGCCTGACGCGAAACTGTTTGCGTCGGATATGCGGTTTCCGTTTCTGGCTCGGGCGCCGATTGCGGATGCTGCTGTTTCGCTATTGCGGCGGAGGCTCCGGACCCGTCAGACCCGGCCCGATCTGCCCCGCCCGGCGCCGGTTTTGCCCTGACCGCTGCATCCGGTTCCGTTTTGCTGACCTCTGGGGCGGCCCCGGAAGGAACCGGGGTTTCATCCGGGAGTTCCACAGGCCCCGACGTGGGCAGCATTTCGGGGACAGGCGGTGTTTCAAGGTCAGGCCGCAGCGCAGGGGC